>JBEDKU010000417.1:0-7291 GCA_041172045.1 Verrucomicrobiota bacterium
GGTTGATAGGGTAAAATCAGAATGTTGGACAGTCCCGCGGCGGCGGATTCCCTGCGCAGCCATTCCGCGCCGATGCCTTCCGAAACGATGACCACGCGCACCGCCGCATCGTCCGCGTGCTTGCGGGCGAGCTCCAGCAGCATCGCCGGGTTGTGCTTCATGCCGATGGTGCCGGAGTAAAGATAGACGAACTTGTCGTGCAGCGAATGACGGCGCGACCAGGGATTGTCCTTGGGCAGGGCGGGGATTTCCTCGATGAGCGCCCAGTTCGGGACGACGGCGACTTTGGCCGGATCCACGCCGAACTTGCTGGATAGAATCGGCGTGAAGTCGCCGGTGATCGCGATGATTTTCGAACTCCGCTGGAACTGCCTGCGGTCGAGATGGCGGTACCAGGCGCCGACCCAGGCCCCGGCGACCGGGATCTTTTTCCGCAGAAGTTGGTCCACGGCGAGACTGTAGAAATCCTGCACCCAGTAATAAAACCGCCCGCCGCCGGCGATGGCGGCGCGGGTGATGGGTTCCTGGGTCTCGGTCGGGGTATTGCCGGAAAGCACGGCGTCAGGTTTCCAAGAGCGGATGAATTTCGCGACCTCTTTTCCGTAACAAATCTCCATGTTTCGGCGGCGGCGGAACGAGTATTTGTAGCGCACGTATTCCGGGTTCATCGGAATTTCGCGGAATTCCAGTGTCGCCGAATCCCTCGGTTTCCTTTCCAAGTCGCCGCGCGGTGTTTGCAGGGAGCTCGCGAACGCATGCACGACTTCGTGTCCCCGGGCGGCAAGTTCTCGACTCAACGAGATCGGGAACGCATGGCCGGCGTAGTCGTGAACAAGAATTCTCATGAAGGGGAGGGGGGCACCCGCAGGCTCCGTGGGCGGTGCCCTGAGTTTAGAATCCTGCAAATGCCTGTCAACGTCACCGGATCACGCGAAGACGTAGGAAATCGGCCTGCGGAGAAGGTGGAATTCCATGCTCGCCTCTCAATCAAATCGGGCGCACAGTCGTCGGGAACACTATGGCAACACCGAACTATTCATTTGAAAAACGCCGCCGCGAGTTAGATAAAAAGGCCAAGAAGGAGGAGAAGCGGAAGCTGAAACTCGCGGCCAAGGAGGGCGGCGGAGACGCGGACGCACCCGAAACTCCCGAGGGCGACGAGCCGCCGGCCGCGGAGGAGACTCCAGCCTGATTCGCGTCGTTTTAGAAAATAATCGACCTTTCGGCGCAGGCTTTCAGACTCCGGCCATGCCCGGTCGCGAAGATCTCAAGAACCTGTCCCTGCTCGGAAAAACCGAGAACCGCCTGCCTACCAGCCCGGATGAGGCGACGCTGGACGTATTTCCCAACCTGCGGCCCGGACGGCGCTATTGGATCACCCTGAACTGCCCGGAATTCTCCTCGCTGTGCCCGGTCACCGGCCAGCCGGACAGCGCGAAAATCGTCATTCGCTACGTCCCCGGCGAGGTTTGCGTGGAGACAAAGAGCCTGAAATTCTACCTCGCCTCGTTCCGCAACCAGCCGGCGTTCAACGAGGAAATCGTCAATCGCATCCTCGACGACCTCGTCTCGGTGATGAAGCCGCAGCAACTCGTCGTTCGCGGAGATTTCGCCCCGCGCGGCGGCATCCAGCTGACGACCGAGGCGACTTATCCGGATTCCCTCGCCGCCGAATCATGAAAGTCTGCGTGCTGCTGAGTGGCGGGATGGATTCCGTGGCGGCCTTTTATGAAGTGCTCGGAAGCCACAAAGTCGCCGCGTGTTTGTCCTTCGACTACGGCGCGAAGCACAACGCCAGCGAGATCCCGTATGCGAAACTCCACGCCGAGCGAAACGGCGTCCTCCATCAGGTCATCCCGCTGGATTTCATCAATCAGCTCTTCAAGTCCGACCTGCTCCAGTCCGGCGGCGAGATCCCGGACGGCCATTACGCCGAGGAATCGATGAAACAAACCGTCGTTCCGTTCCGCAACGGCATCATGCTCGCCATCGCCACCGGCTACGCGGAAAGCGTGGACGCGGAAGGCCTGGTGATCGCCGCGCACTCCGGCGACCACGCGATCTACCCGGACTGCCGCGAGCCGTTCATGCAGGCGATGGCCACCGCGATGGGCGAGGGGACTTACGCGAAAATCCAGCTGCTGCGCCCGTTCATCGCCATGGACAAGACCGCGATCGCCCGCCGTGGCGTGGAGCTCGGTATCGATTTTTCCGAAACCTGGTCCTGCTACAAAGGCGGCGAAATCCACTGCGGCACCTGCGGAACTTGCGTCGAGAGGCGCGAGGCGTTTATTCTCGCGGGCCTGCCGGATCCCACGCGCTACGAGCAAACGCCTGCGCTTCCGACGCTCGACTGAAATTTTCCCCATGCCTTATCGAATCTGCAAATCCCTCGAAGTGGAAAACGGCCACATGCTCACCAAGCACCCCGACAAGTGCCGTTTCCCGCATGGCCACACCCGCAAGGTTGAGTTCGTCATCGAGGCGGACGAGCTGGATGGCAACGAGATGGTCTGCGATTTCAAGATCATCAAGGACGCCGTCGGCGACTGGCTCGACAGCTTCGACCACGCCATGTGCATGAACACCGCCGACCCGGCTTACGGCGAATTCAAGGAACGCTACGGCGACCGTGTGATCGGTTTCGAAAACCAGGACCCGACCACCGAGCTGATGGCTCGCACGATTTTCGACCACACGGAAAATGCCCTTGCCGCGTATGCCGCGCGCACCGATACCCGCTATCTCCTCCAGCCCGGCGTCCGGCTTGTCCGCGTGCGCGTCTGGGAAACGTCCTCCTCGTGGGCGGAATACGAAAAATCTCTCTGAATCATGTCCTCTAAATCCGCATTGCCCGACATCCAGGCGACCCCCGACACCCGCGGCATCGCCATCGATCAGGTCGGTGTTTCCGATCTCCGCTATCCGATCCAGGTGCTTGACCACGACGGGAAAGCGTTCCCCACCGTCGCGAAAATCTCGATGTCGGTGCATCTGCCGCATCATTTCAAGGGCACCCACATGAGCCGTTTCCTCGAAGTGCTGAGCAAACACGAGGGCGAAGTGACGATGCGCACGCTGCCGGATATTCTCCACGATTTGAAAAAACGCCTCGACGCCGAGGAAGCGCACATCGAGGTGGCGTTCACGTATTTTGTGACGAAAAAGGCCCCCGTCTCCGGCTCGCCCGCCAAGGTCGGTTGCGACTGTGTTTTCAAAGGAACCTCTAATGGAACCGTCGATGACTTCGTGCTCTGCGTCACCGTTCCCGTCACCACGCTGTGCCCGTGCAGCAAGGAAATCAGCGAATACGGCGCGCACAACCAGCGCGGCTACGTCACCCTCGAAGTCCGCCCGAAGGCGAAAGATAACGGCTGGGAGTTGATCCTCATCGAGGACTTGATCGCAGTCGCCGAGAAGTCGGGCTCCGCGCCGGTTTACGCCCTGCTCAAGCGCACCGACGAGCGCTTCGTCACGATGCAGGCCTACGACAATCCGGTCTTCGTCGAGGACGTCGTTAGGAATGCCGCAGCCCTGCTGCGCGCCGACAAGCGCGTTTCCTCCTTCACCGTAAAAACCGTGAATCACGAGAGCATCCACGACCACAACGCCTTCGCGACGATCATCGGCCACGCCGTCGACTAACCAAGCCCACTTCGCATGTCGAAGATCATCCCGTCGGAAATCCTGTTGGAAGCCTACGCGCAAGGGGTGTTCCCGATGGCGGAGGATGGCGAGATCCTGTGGTTTTCCCCCGAACGCCGCGGCTTGATTCCGCTGAATGATCGGTTTCACATCCCGCACGGCCTTGCGAAGAGCCTGAAACGCCAGCCTTTCGAAATCCGTTGGAATACCGCCTTCCGCGAGGTCATGCTCGGCTGCGCGTCGCGCGACGAGACGTGGATCGACGAGGTGATTCTTGATAGCTATTGCGCCCTTCACGCCGCCGGCCACGCCCACTCGGTCGAGTGCTGGGATGCGGAGGGCCTGCAGGGCGGACTCTACGGCGTCGCGCTGCCCGGCGTGTTTTTCGGCGAGAGCATGTTTTCCCGCAAGACGGATGCGTCGAAAATCGCGCTCGTCGCCTTGGTCGGTCGTTTGCGGGAGATGGGCTTCAGTCTGTTGGACACCCAGTGGATGACCGAGCACCTCAAACAATTCGGCGGCTACGAACTCCCGCGGAAGGACTATCTGGCGGCCCTGCGGAAAGCGCTCGGATAGATCATCGCTGGAGCAGGGCGAGGATCGGCGGCATGGTTTCCTTCCATGCGTGGGCGACGGCGCAGCGGATCACCGCGTCCTCATCGTCGCGGCGCGGGAAGCTTTTGGCGGCCCGCAGTTTCTGGGCGGCGCGAGTGATCGCGGCGATTTCCGGGGCCAGCGAAAGCACTCCGAGAGCCGAGGCCAAGGCGGTGGCGGCGAGCAGGCAGGAAATTCCCCCCATGATCGGGATCTTCGCGACCAGCACGGCGAACACGGCGACGACTCCGCTGAGCGGCGGCACGGCCATGCCGAAACGGCGGGAGTTCTCGCGGGCGGCGGCCGCTTTGGGATCCTGTGCGCGCCAGTCTGCGAGTGCTTTCAGCCGGAGCTGTCGGCCGAACTCGGAGGCTGACTCCTCGGCGCGATGGATCACGGCGGAGTCTTCCGGCAAGGGCATCCAGGTGGCTAGATCACAGCGGCACGGGCGTTTTCCCTCATCGGCGAGGATACGCAGCCCGAAATACCAGCGGACGACAAGAGCTGCAATGATGGGCAGAGCGGAGAACATGAAAAGGAGACGCCACATGGAGAAAGATGATGGTTGGGGGTGGATGGTTGATGGAAAGAGGAAGTGCTATTTTCTCGGACTGCCTGCCGCCACCCAGGCTTTCGGATCGTCCGGCCAAGGATGGCGTGGGTAACGGCCGGCGACCTCCTTTTTCATCTGGGCGTAGCCGGTCTGCCAGAAGCCCTTGAGGTCCTTGGTCATCTGCCACGGTTTCTGGCCGGGCGTGAGGATGTGGACGAGCAGGGGAATGCGGCCGCTTGCAATCATCGGTGTTTCCCACATTCCGAACAGGTGTGAGACTCTCACGGAAATGAACGGGTCCATCCCGAACGCGTAGGTCACCTTCGCAGACTGCCCGTTCGGCAGGTCCACCCGCTCCGGGCAATAGGCATCCAGCGCCGCCCGCTGGCCCGTACTCAACCACTCCCGAAGGACGCGCCAGACGTTGGCTTCCTTGATTTCCTTGTAGCTGACCGAGCCGTGGCAGATCTGCGCGATCGCATCCGTGCGGTCCTCGTCCGACCAACCGGGCATCTCCAACTCCGGCATCCACTTGCCCAGCGAGGCGAGGCGCGCGGTCCATTGCTCGACGGAATGATCCCAGTTTTTCAAATCGAGCTCACCTGATAGCACGCGGGTGGCGAGGATTTCCGCGGCGGCGTCGAGATTCACGCCTTGGTCGCTTTCCTTGGCCTCCAGCACCAGATCGCGGAAGCGGGTTTCCTTTCTAGCAACCACCCGGCGGCGGGTTTCGTCCCACGCCGCGCCGTCGGTGAGCGTGAGATCTTCGGGAAAAAGCTCCGCCAGCCACGCCGGATCGATGGCCGTCGCCCGCCGCAGGTGGACGATGATTTCACGCGCCTCGACCTCGGTGATTTCCGCGGCGACGAAGGCCGGGGCGTTCTTCACGCACGACTCCTCGTCCAGCTTGCCCTTGCGGTTTCCCACCAGCTTGCAGGCGAGCGTGCCTTGGCTGACGCGGATTGCTAACTGATCGCTGAACGCCGCGAGCATCGCCTTGCCCACCGCTTCCCGGCGTAATTTGAAATCGATCGGCTGCCATTCCCAGCCGAAGCGCTTTGCCAGCGAGCAGAGCCGATCAAATCCCTGCGCCGTCTCCCGCGCACCGCGAGCCATCACGCCGACTTGGTCGCAGCGCCGCGGATCGAAAGCCATCGCCTCCGCTGATTCGAACGCCCGCCACTCGCCGGCGAAATCCGAGTCGTCCTCGGCGAAAATGAAATCCTTGCGGCCGACTCCGCCGCGTTTGTTGGTGAAAATCCCGTCGCCCTGCACCGTCGCCGCGATGAACGCGGTTTCCGCCACGCAGCCTTGTTCGTAGCCTGCTAACATCAACCGCGAGAACCTCGGCTCCAGCGGCAGCGATGCCATTTTCCGGCCTTCCTCCGTCAGCTGGCTGGATAAATCCAGCGCTCCCAGATCATGCAGCAAGCGCTCCGCCCGCGAGAGGGATTCTTCGGTCGGCGCGTTGAACCAGCGGAAGTCCCGGATCTGGGAAACACCCGCCGCCTTGAGCAGCAGCGCCGCCTCCGCGAGATCCACGCGGTGGACTTCCGGGGCTTCGAATTCCGCCCGCCGCGCGTGGTCGGCTTCGCTCCACAAACGAAACGCCCGACCCGGCGCGGTCCGTCCGGCTCGGCCCGTGCGCTGCTCGGCGGCGGCGCGGGAAATCTTTTTGATCAGCAGCGTGTTGATCCCGCGGCGGGGCTCGAACGACGCGATGCGGGCGAGGCCGCTGTCGATCACCGTCCGCACGCCGTCGATGGTCAGCGAGGTTTCCGCCACGTTCGTTGCCACGATGATTTTCGGGCGCGGGCCGGGGGAAATCGCCGCTTCCTGCGCGGCGGGCTGGAGCGCGGAATACAGCGGGAAAACATCCCAGCCCTTCGCGATGGTGTTTTCCAACAGCTCGATCGTCCGCCGGATCTCGTGGGTGCCAGGGAGGAACATCAGGATGTTTCCCGGGTCCGGCATCGCCATCGCCTCGCGGCAGACGTTCACCATCTTCTCCCAGATTGGAGTTTCGCGAGGTGGCCCGCCGCGGCGGTCGTTCACCGGCGGCCGGTCCGCCCGATAGAGCACTTGAACCGGATGTGTCCGCCCGCCCGCTTCGAGCGAAACCGCCGGCGCGAGGTAGTCCGCCAGCCCCGCTGTTTCCAGCGTGGCGGACATCACCACCACCCGCAGATCCGGCCGCGGGCCTTCCTGCAAATCGAGGCACCGCGCCAGCGCGACATCCACCGCCAGCCGCCGTTCGTGGAACTCGTCGAACACCACCGCGCCCACTCCGGAGAGAGTCGGATCGTCCTGGATCCAGCGTTGGAAAACCCCGTCCGTCAGATAAATGATCTTCGTGTCGTTGCGGTATTTCGTGTCGAAACGGACGGCGTAACCCACCTCGTTGCCGAGCGTGGCCTTGCGTTGTTTCGCCACCCAGCCCGCCAGCAAGCGCGCGGCCATCCGGCGGGGTTCGATGACGAGGATGCGCCCGGAAATCCC
>JBEDKU010000418.1:0-14346 GCA_041172045.1 Verrucomicrobiota bacterium
ATGCAATCAAAACCGCACCCGCATCGCTGGTGCGGGAGGCCTATGATTTGATCTTGTTTCTCAAACAGCGGAGCGGGGTCGAACCCGGGACCGGGAAACCGCAAACGGCCACCGCCAAACCCGATTTTTTGGCGCGCCAGCGGGCATTGTTCGGGAACCGGGTGCTGCCCGACTCGCAGGCGATTCTGAATGAACTGCGAGCCGACCGATTCTAATGCGCTACTTCGACACCGGCGTCCTGCTGAAGCTCTATCTTCCGGAGCTTCGCGCCGCCGAGGCGGTGACCTTTGTGAATGACAGCTCCGGCAAGCCGCCGGTCAACCACCTGCACGAACTCGAAATACGTTCCTTCCTGCGACAAAAAGTCGGCCGTGGCGAAGTGACCCCAACCGGAGTGCGCCGCGTTGATCGCCCAAGTCGAATCCGATCTCACCTCCGGCGTGCATGAGCGGGGGACGGTTTCCTGGCCGGATGTCTTCGCTACTGCCGAAGCGCTTCCCGCCGCTCACGGCGTCCCAACGCTTTGCCGCTCGTTGGACACCCTGCATGTGGCTTTGGCCTTGGAACTTGACGCGGCGGAGTTTTGCTCCTTCGACCTGCGGCAGTCACGCATGGCCGCCGCCGCAGGCTTGACGGTCATTTTCTAACCGCTGCCATGACAACCAACCACCGATGCCTGTTCGGCGGGGCTGACCCTGGCGACTTCGCCGTAACGGACGATTGTCGGTCTCAGGATGTCCCCTGTGCCACTCCACCCCCAATTTTCCGCCTCCGGTCCTCCCATGAGCTTTCTCAGCGGCCTTTATCCAAAAAAGTAAATTTCTCGCATTCTTCCCAGCCATTCGCGCTCAGCCGTATTGTCTTGCTAGGTTAGATTCTTTTCGATAACAAACTTCAAACCATGACTGAACCAACTGATATTCAAGCGTTTCCACCCGAAGTGACCGAAAAAATCGAGGCCTACGTTTATCGACTGATTGATCCCCGTAACGGCGCTACTTTTTACATTGGGAAGGGCCAGGGGGACCGAGTTTTTAGCCATGCCCGTGGTGAATTCGCAAACCGCAGTAACAAAGCGCTACCCGATGGCGACGAAATCAGCGATAAAATCAAGCAGATCCGGGATATTCGTCATGCCGGTCTCCAGGTTGGGCATGTGATTCATCGCTACGGTATGGATGATGCAACGGCCTTCCAAGTGGAGGCAGCGTTGATCGATGCCTACCCGGGCCTGACCAATATTATGAACGGCGCAGGGTCCAATGATTTTGGAACAACCCATGCCAAGGAAATCATCAATCGCTACGCCGCAGAGCTTGCCGTTTTTCCGCATAAAGTTCTAATGATTAGCGTCAATTGAAGTGCTACAGACCAGGATTTATATAAAGCAGTCCAGTGTGCTTGGAGGCTTGATGTGAAAAAAGCAGCCACCGCGGAGGTGATTCTAGCGACTGTTCAAGGAATTATCAAAGGGGCTTTTGTTGCAGATCAGTGGTTGGTGGCAACGACTGCAAATTTCAACAGATTGGAGCAAGATATGCCGGGCCGGTTTGGATTTGTGGGGCGCGAGGCCGATGCGTCGATCCAATCTCTCTATATGGGCAAGCGCATCCCTGAAGAATTTCGTAAAAAGGGCGCGGCCAATCCGATCAAATACACGTGGTGATGCATTGATAAATTCCGTTCCAGAAGTGACTTTTAGTGTCCATGTTGTGGATTTAAACACGTCTAAAAATTTAAAAATTTGACCAGCTAGCTAACCATGAAATCCAGATTTCTCCTTATTCTTGTGTGGCTTGGGCTTGCTGTGGTCTCCCTGGCTGCCACGGTGACCACCAAATTCACTTCTGCCACCACGATGCCGGTAACGGCTGCGAGTTATTCGGCCACGGGTAACGACGTGAGTCTATCCCTGAGCTTCGCCCCGACTACGGGCACCAATCTCACCGTGATACAAAACACCGGATTGGCTTTCATCAGTGGGAATTTTAGCAATCTGGCGCAAGGACAGCAAGTCGATCTTTCTTATAATGGAGTAACTTACAAATTCGTAGCGAACTATTACGGAGGATCAGGTAACGATCTTGTTCTCCACCGAGCATATCAAGATCTGACGGCGTGGGGATCCAATAATAACGGCGAGCTCGGCAACAACAGTTCAACGTCCAGCAGTGTGCCAGTGCTGGTCACCCGGAGCGGGGTGCTATCCGGCAAAACCGTCGTCTCCGTGTCAGCGGGTTCTAATCACAGCCTAGCGTTGTGTTCGGACGGCACGGTCGCCGCGTGGGGATACAATGACAAGGGTCAGCTCGGCAACAACAGCACGACATCCAGCAGCGTGCCAGTGCTGGTCACCCAAAGCGGGGTGCTCGCTGGTAAAACCGTCGTCTCCGTGGAAGCGGGTTCTAATCACAGCATGGCGTTGTGCTCGGACGGCACGGTCGCCGCGTGGGGAGACAATGTTTATGGCCAGCTCGGCAACAACAGCACGACATCCAGCAGCGTGCCAGTGCTGGTCACCCAAAGCGGGGTGCTCGCTGGCAAAACCGTCGTCTCCGTGTCAGGGGGGGCGATGCACAGCCTAGTGCTGTGTTCGGACGGCACGGTCGCCGCTTGGGGATACAATGGCAACGGTCAGCTCGGCAACAACAGCACGACAAATTGCAGCGTGCCAGTGCTAGTCACCCAGAGCGGGGTGCTATCCGGCAAAACCGTCGTCTCCGTGTCAGGGGGGGCGATGCACAGCTTAGCGCTGTATTCGGACGGCACGGTCGCCGCTTGGGGATCCAATTATAATGGCCTGCTCGGCAATAACAGCCCAACGTCCAGTAGCGTGCCGGTGCTAGTGGCCCAGAGCGGGGTGCTCTCCGGGAAAACCGTCGTCTCCGTGTCAGCGGGTTTTTATCATAGTCTGGCGCTATGTTCGGACGGCACGGTCGCCGCGTGGGGAGATAATTTTTTTGGTCAGCTCGGCAACAACAGCACGACATCCAGCGGCGTGCCAGTGGTCTCCTGGAGCGGAGTGCTCTCCGACAAAACCGTGGTCTCAGTGTCAGCGGGTTATTTACACAGCCTAGCGCTTTGTTCGGACGGCACGGTCGCCGCTTGGGGATCCAATCATAATGGCCAGCTCGGCAACAACAGTTCAACGTCCAGCAGTGTGCCAGTGCTGGTCACACGGAGCGAGGTGCTTTCCGGAAAAACCGTCGTCTCCGTGTCAGCGGGTGAACAAAGCCAGGCTATTGCTGCGGTGGATAATTCAAGTAGTCTTGACGGCTTAGGCCTTAGCTCTGGAGTCTTGAGTCCGGATTTTGATTCTGCTATCACTTTTTACACTGTAAGTGTTCCATCGGCTACTGACTCGATCATCGTAACCCCAACTCCATCTAATCCGATTGCGCAGGTTGAGGTGAACGGCAATTTACTGAAATCAGGCCCGTTTAGCTACGCGGTTCCATTGATAGTTGGTGACAATACCATTATTGTAAAGGCAACAGCTCCAGATGGGACGACCACATCAACCTACACGATCACGGTGACCCGAGTGCCTTCAGCAGTTGCGAGTCTCGCGGGGCTCACACTGAGTTCTGGGTCGTTGAGTCCGGTGTTTTCCACCGCGACCCAAGTTTACGCTGCTAGTGTTTCCAATGCGACTACTTCGATAACGATCACTCCGACAGTGACCGATACGGCCGCGACGCTGAAGGTGAATGGTGTCACTGTGGCTTCGGGGTCGGCGAGTGCTTCGATCCCACTGACGGTGGGAACTAATACAATCAGCACCGTGATCACGGCTCCAGATGGGACGACCACATCAACCTACACGATCACGGTGACCCGAGTGCCTTCGGCAGTTGCGAGTCTCGCGGGGCTCACACTGAGTTCTGGGTCGTTGAGTCCGGTATTTTCCACCGCGACCCAAATTTACGCCGCTAGTGTTTCCAATGCGACTACTTCGATAACGATCACTCCGACAGTGACCGATACGACCTCGATGCTGAAGGTGAATGGTGTCACTGTGGCTTCGGGTTCGGCGAGTGCTTCGATTCCACTGGCGGTGGGAGCCAATACGATTAACACCGTAATTACCGCCCAAGATGAGACGACAACTTCGACTTACACGGTCACGGTGACGCGCTTGCCTTCGGCAATTGCCACGCTGACAGGTCTCATTTGCAGTCCGGGCGCATTGAGTCCGGCGTTCGGCAGCGGAACCACCGCTTATGCGGCGAGTGTTGCCAACTACGTAACGGGGGTGACATTGACGCCGACCGTTACAGAGCCAAATGCTACGGTGCGAGTGAATGGGTCTTTGGTTAGTTCGGGCTCTGCCAGTGCGAGGGTTCCCGTGGTGTCGGGCAGCAATTTGATCGCCGTGGTCGTCACGGCGCAGGATGGCACGGCGACCCATACCTATACCGTGACAGTGACGCGACCGTCGTTGAATGTGACTTTTGCCAGTGTGGCGACGGTGCCGCTGAGTGTGACATCTTACGATGCGAGCGGGAACTTTGCGAATTTATCGCTCGGGTATGCGCCGACGCCGGGAACGACGTTGACCTTGGTCAAGGTGACGGGCCTGGGCTTTATCCAAGGTCGATTCACGAATTTGGCGCAGGGGCAGTTGGTGTCGATGTCTTATCAAGGGGTCGTTTATTCCTTTGTGGTGAATTATTACGGCGGCACGGGTAATGATCTGGTGCTGCAGTGGGCCAACGACAAGACCTATGCGTGGGGTGCCAACAGCTACGGCCAGCTGGGCAACAACGGCACAAGCAATAGCAGTCTGCCTACTTCGGTGCTGAGTTCGGGTGCTTTGAGCGGTAAGTGTGTGGTTGCAGTGGCGGCGGGTTCCTTCCACAGTCTGGCGCTGTGTGGTGATGGAACGCTGGCGGCGTGGGGGCGGAATGACTTTGGCCAGTTGGGAAATAACAGCACAACACAAAGCAATGTGCCGATCAACATCACGAATTCCGGGGTGCTGAGTGGCAAGACGGTGGTGGCGATTTCGGCCGGGTATTACCACAACCTCGCGCTGTGCTCGGACGGCACGGTGGCGGCATGGGGTCAGAATACGTACGGCCAGCTGGGCGATGGCACCAATACCAACTCCAGCGTGCCGGTGGCGGTGACCACCGCAGGTGGATTGAGCGGCAAGACGGTGACTGGGATCGTCGCCGGGTATTACCACAATCTCGCGCAGTGCTCGGACGGGAGCTTAATTGCGTGGGGGCGGAATAGCTATGGCCAGCTCGGCAACAATAGCGCGACAGATAGCAGCGTGCCGGTGGACATCACCCGCTCTGGCGTGCTCAACGGTCTCACGGTAGCCCAATTTGCCGCAGGCAGCGATCACAGTCTGGTGTTGTGTGGGGATGGCAGTTTGGCGGCGTGGGGGCGAAACAACTATGGTCAGCTGGGTGAAGGCAGCGGCGCGAACAGTCTGGTGCCAGTGGAGGTGGATTCGACGGATGTGCTGGCAGGTAAGATCGTGACGAGCATTTCGGCAGGGGGCTGGCACAATCTGGCGTTGTGCTTGGATGGGACGCTGGCCGCTTTTGGCCGGAATACGAGTGGCCAGCTCGGCGATGGTGGTACGACGAACAGCGGTTTACCGCTGGTGGTGAATTTGAGCGGGCTCGGAGGTAAGGCGATCGCGGCTGTGCAAGCGGCCAATGGTCATAGTCTGGCGCTGTGCGCGGATGGCGCGATTGTTGCGTGGGGATCGAGCAGCAACGGCCAGCTGGGGAATGGTGGCACGACGAACAGCAGCTTGCCGGTGGCGGTGACGACATCGCCCCTCGGCAGCGGCGAGCGGTTCATGGCCTTGGCCAAGGGCACGAGCGCGAGCCACAGCATGGCATTGTCGGCGGCACCGCCTGTAACGGGCTACGAAGCGTGGACTGCGATTCATGCGGGACTGTTGGATTCGACCGTGCTGGGGGATCCCGACAAAGACGGGATTCCGAACGTGCTGGAGTATGTGCTCAATGGCAATCCGGCGGCGGCGGCGGCGGTGGCCCAGCCGGTATTGAGCCAGAACCCGAGTCAATGTGTTTTCTCGTTCAGCCGCAATGCTTCATCGGCGGCGGACACGACGCAGGTGTTCCAATACAGCACCAATCTGAGCAGCTGGACAGAGGTGAGTCTAACTCCGCCGACCGATGCAAAGGTTGCCCTTGGAGCGGTGGATAGTGCCGGGATTCAGCCCGTGACGGTAACGATTCCGAAGCAGGGTGACATGTCGATGTTTGGGCGCCTGAAGGTCGTTAAGCCGTAGTTTGTCAGGGCGGGGTATGCGTTGATTCCACTGAGTGGCGCGATCGGATTGGGCTGGACCGGGTCGATTCACGCAAAAACTTTCGCCTGCCGGTGCATTTCCTAATTGCCGCAGAGCAGGCGGTGGCGCGTCGGCGAACGACGCTGAAGGAGGTGATGGTGGACTGCGGCGAGCTTCTCCAAAAGACCTTTCAAATAGCGATCTTCCTATTCCGCGCCCCACGTCTGAAGCGTGGAGTCGGAAATGTCCTGCAGAACTTGAAGTGGCGATGGCGAGAGGAAGAGGCTCATCGGTTGCCTCTGGCCAGATTCAGAAATTCGCGTTCGTCGGTGACTGTCGTTCCTTCTCCCCGCTGGAGTTCTTCGCAGCCCATATTGACTTCGGCGAGGAGCCGAATGCGGGCCTCGATCTCCCTCCAAGAGGCGTTTTCGGGAAGTCCCTTGATGGTTTCCATTGCGAGTTCCTTGGTGGACATCGTGGAAGGCGAGGACGATTCCCTTTTGATTTCAATGGCACAAAAATCCGGCGGCTCGCTCCTTTCGGAAGGACGCTGGGCTGGTGCTTTTCCGGCCTCCGGGGCTGGAGCCTATCAACGTCTCATCGAGGTCGCCCGTTGCCGCCTCGCGGATCCGGGGCTGGATGACGGGGTGGAGAAATCCAAGTTGGACTGCGTGCGCTCGCGCTGGTTGGGTGTTCTGCGTCTTTACCACCCTCATGGAACTCCGCTCACTTTACGAGCTTCCCCAGGCCGGAATCCTGGAACTCATCGAAACCCTCGCCCCTCTGCGCCCCAGCCCGGATTTCGAAATCTTCTTGTCATGTCGAGTCCCTTACCCGCCGGCGAACACCGGCTTGAAACCGGCCTCCGTGAGGATTCGTTTCATCTCCTCGCGCTTATCGCCCTGGATCTCGATGCAGCCGTCTTTCACCGTGCCGCCGACGCCGCAGGCTTTTTGCATCTTCTTGGCGAGTTCCTGCTTCTCCGCCAGGCCGATGCCGGTGAAATTTCTCGCCACGGTGACGCCCTTGCCGCCGCGGTGCGCGGTTTGGCGGACGATGTCCACCCGGCCGCGGTTGGTGTTTTTCTGGCCGCGCAGGGAGGTTTTTGCGGGAACGGCGGGAGCGGGATCCGGTCCGGCCGGCAGATCGCCCAGCCCGGCCAGCGCTCCGAATGGGTCCGGCGTTGGGTTGGCGGCTTCGTTTGCTTTGTTTCCACTCATCCAGGCGATGGAAGCCAATCGCCGGTCGCGGGTCGATCATTTCTCATTATTTCCATTGCGTCGGACTCGCACCGCCCTGTATGAGGCGCGGACCTGCAGCCGCCGCCTCCGAAACGAGACCGGCGAAGCTGCACCACGATTCCCTAAAACCGAAAGACTTTACCTATGGCTGTCACACCAAGCAAAGATTACAAGCGCCGGGAGCGCGAGCAGCGGAAACTCGACAAGCGCATGGCACGCGATGCCGCGAAAGACCAGGAACTCGCAGCCCGCCACGCCGCCGCTGAGGAGGCCGAACCGCTGACACCGGAAGAAATTCAGGCCAAGCTGGAGGCTGAGTTCGAAGCCGAACTCGAAGCCGAGCGCCAGTCCCAGAAGGTGGCGTAACGACGCGCTTCAAGCCGAAGCGTCAGGCATTTGAATTCGTCCCCGCGTCCGGCCAATGGCTGCCGGACTTCGGGTCGGCGAGATTCCGTAAAAGGTGCATCACCGCAGCGCGGTAGTTGGGAAATGGCGCGACGTCGCCCTCGTCCTCCGGTTCTAGCAAACCGGCGTGACGCGGAAGTTCCTCATGCGGCAGCGCCATCTTGATGTGATGGATTCCGTGGAACGGCTCGTGCAGCAAGGTGAGTGACAGCAGGCGACCCGACCAAGTCTTCGCGACGATGCTCCGCGTCGCGCTCCGCGCGGTGTGGCCGCTCAGGCCGACATGCTCGATGTATTTCCGCCAGCTCTGGAGATTTCCCGCGATGATCGCCGGGCCGAGGAAGACCCAGGCGAAGTAGTCCCAGACGTGAAACACCGTGACAGTCGTGAAAATCGTGGTCCACACGGCGACGACCAGCGCGTATTCCAGCCAAATCCGCCGGCGGACCTTCTTGTTTTTGATGAACGAATCCTTGTGCAGGAAAATCCGCAGAAACAGAAACGGCGTGAACAGGATCCCGGCGTTAAGCTCGATGAAAGCCGCCAGACAACGTCCCCAGCGCGGCGTCGTCGTGATCACGAACGGCCACAACTCCACGTCGCGCTCGGTGGCGAGATGCGAGTGATGTTTCTGATGGGCTGCCCGATAGAGCGTGAAGCTCATGAAACTCAGCGTCCCGGTGAGCATGCCGTCGAAGTCGTTCAGCAGCCGGTTCGTCCGCAGGTTGCCGTGCGAGGCTTCGTGAAATCCGATCAGCAGCCCGTGCATGAAATGGCTGACTAAAATCGCCAGCGGCACGCACAGCCAGATCACGCCGTAGTGATAGGCGAAACCGGTGGCCACTTGCGTGATCATCAGTGCCGCGCTGATCAGCGAAAAAGCCGCGCGGCTCACCCAGTGGGTGTTTCCATGGTCATCTTCATCCGGCGCCACGACGGGTGGCACCAATTCGTTTTGAAAAGTGGTAGGGGAGCTCATGAAATCACACGTTGAGGGCAGCGGTCCGGCTATCCGGGCTTTTGCAAACTTGAGTCAACATCGCCAGAAACAGCTCGTTGAGCTCGACGATATTTGCCGCCGTGAACCTATGCGGCTTGAACAACCAGACAACCTCTAACTCGTTCCCGACTTCGGTGAGCTCGCAAGCCAGGTCGAACCGCGCGGTGCCGGTCGAGCGCATCCGCAGCTTGGTGGAAATCCGCGGCAGCACGACGTCCGGCACGGGGTGGTTCTGCAGGGCGAAACGCACGTCGAAAATCGTGTGCTCGCCCGCGCCGTGAGGAGGCGCGACGGCCGCCGCGAGTTCGGCGAAAGGAATTGCGTTGGCGAAGGAGTCGAGCGCGGATTCGGAAACGGCCCGCAGGTGATCCGAGAAATTCTGCGTGCGATCGACCTGCCCGCGCAGGGGCACGACGCCGGCGAAGTAGCCCATCGTTTCGCGGACGGCTTCCTTGTTGCGGTTCGCGACCGGCGTGCCGACGAGGAGGTCGTCCTTGCCGGTCCATTTCGACAGCGTGAGCTGAAATGCCGCCAGCAGCGTGCTGAAAATCGTGGTGCTGTGACTCACCGCCAACGCCTTGACGCCGCGAACCAGGTCCGCCGGGATCGCCGAAACCCAGCGTTGCAGCGGTTCCGGCGGGCACACATCGCTCCAGATCCGGCTCGATCCGGCGAGGTGGGATTTCCAAAAGTCCGTGCGCTTGGCGAGTTCGGCCGGTTGCCAAATCGCCCGCTCGGCGGCGGCCCACTCGGTGTAAGTCTGCGAAACTGGCGGCAGCGAGTTTTTCAGGCCCATCATCCCGACGGCGACTGCTTTGCGCAACCCGGTCAGGCCCATGACATACGCCGTGCAGAGGTCCTGCACGAAAACGCCCAGCGACCAGCCGTCGGCGATCGCGTGATGAAATGAAAACGCCAGCACGTGGTCGTTCGGCCCGCGGCGGATCATTTCCACGCGGTGCAGCGGACCTTGCAGCAGGTCAAACGGCTGCCGGTAGGTTTCCAACATCGCGTCTTCCAACGCGCCCGGAGCGGAAAGCTCGCGGAAACCGAGCACCGCAGTTCCCGTCGCGCGGACCATTTGCAGCGGACGTTCTTTCCCCGGAAGGAAGGAAATCCGCAGCGCCTCCTGCCGCTCGATCACCCGTTGCAGCGCGACTTCGCACTGCTCCGGCGTGAGCGGGCCCTTGATTTCGATGAGCCCGCAAATGTGATTCGCGGGATCCGCCACCGGGACCGGAGAGTTTTCCCACAATTCGCGCTGCGGCAGCGTGACCGGCTGGAGGCGGGCTTCCCCGCTTTCCAACCAGGCTTTGAATTGGGCTCTCGGATCCAGTGGCATCGATGACATCAGTTTTTCCCAGCCGGTTCCGCGACGCCGCCGAGCAGGAGGTCGAGGTCTTCGTCGGAAATCGAATCGAGGTCGAGTTCGGACGCCGTGATGGCTTCTTCGACGACCACCGGTTTCGCCGGGGCTTCGGTTTCGCTGCCCATCTGCTCGGCGAGCAAATTGGCGATCTGGCCGATCGTCCGCGCCCGCATCAGACTGGTCGGTGGCAACGCGACGCCGATGGCGCTTTCCAACATCGTCTCGATTTCCACGCCCATGAGCGAGTCGAGGCCGAGGTCGGTGAGCGGTTGATCTTCGCGCAGGCTGTCCGGTTTCACCCGCAGCACCGAGCCGACGACGTCGCGCACGGCCTCGCCGATGACCGAGTTCCGATCTTCGGCCGAAGCGGCTTGGATCTTGGCGCGCCAGTCGGTGCCGCCACCGCCGGTTTCTGCGGTTTCGACGCCGCCGGCGAAAATGCGCTCGACAAGCGGATTGTCCTGCATGCCGCGGAACGATTGCCGCCACTTCGCCCAATCGACGCGGATCGCGGCGACCTGGGTGGCATGGGCGGTGAGGAAGGATTCCATCAGCGAGGTGACTTCGGCAGGGGTCAGCGCGCCGGTTCCCTGACGGGCGAGGAATTCCGCGACGCGCTCATTTCGAGCGACATATCCTTCGCCACCGAGCACGCCCCAGTTGATCGCGAGCGCCGGTTGGCCGAGCGCGCGGCGATGGTAGGCGAGCGAATCGAGGAAGGCATTGGCCGCCGAGTAGTTCCCTTGCGCCGGATTTCCGAAAATGCTCGAAACCGACGAGAACATCACGAAGGCGTCGAGGTCCATGCCTTGCGTGGCTTCGTGGAGGAGCCATGCGCCGTGCGCTTTCGGGGCCATGACCGTGCGGAGCCGCTCGGCGGTCAGCGCGGAAAGCGGTGCATCGTCGATGACCATCGCGAGGTGGAAAATGCCCTTCAAATCCGGGATTTCGGAGACGAGGCGCTTCACATCCTTCGGCGAGCCGATGTCCGCTTTCAGCACCTTCGTCTCGATACCGCGGGCTTCGAGGCTGGCGACAAATTCGACCGCTTCCGGAGTGGAAGCCCCGCTGCGGCTGCTCAACACGAGGTGACGGGCACCGCAAGTGACCAGCCATTCCGCAAGCACCCGGCCGAATCCGCCGAGGCCGCCGGTGATGAGATAGGAGCCTTCCGCTTTGATTTCGAACGGCGGCAACGGCGCTTCGCCTTTCCTCACGATGAAGGAATCCGCGAATCCGACGACTACTTTTCCCGTGTGCTTGCCGCCCGCCATCAGGCGGAAGGCCGCGTCGATCCGGCTGGCCGGGAAGGAGCGGAACGGCAGCGGGGTGAGCGCGCCTTGATCGACCAGCACGGCGATTTCCGCGAGCAGATCGCGGGTTTGCGCTTCGTCGCCGGCGAAAATCGCGTCCATGGCGATGACGTGGAACGAGGAATTCCGGCGCAGTCCCCACAGCGGGATGCGCGAGTTCATGTAAATGTCGCGTTTGCCGATTTCGAGGAAACGACCGGATTCAGCGAGGCAGGAAAGCCCCATCGGGATCGCTTCGGCGGCGAGCGCGTTGAGCACGACATCCACGCCGCGGCCGTTGGTGAGTTCCATGACGGACTCCGCGAAATCGCCGCGGCGGGAGTCGATGACGTGTTTCACGCCGAGCGTTTTGAGCAGCGCGCGCTTGGTCGGACTACCCGCGGAGGCGATGACCTCGGCACCCAGATGATGGGCGATTTGGATCGCGGCCATGCCGACACCACCGGCTCCGGCGTGCACCAGAATGCTCTCGCCCTTTTTCATCCGGGCGATGTTATTCAATGCATACCAGGCAGTCATGAAGACCACCGGCAGCGTCGCGGCTTCCTCGTAGGAGAGATTTTCCGGCATCTTCCGCATGTCGGCGGCGCGGGCCAACGTGTGGGTCGCGAGTCCGAACACCGCGAGGCCGAACGCCTGGTCGCCGACGGCCAGGTGCGTGACCCCTTCGCCGACGGCCACCACTTCGCCCGCCACTTCGTCGCCGAAGATCCGCGCGTCGGCTGTTTCGGCGGGATAGAGGGCGAGCGCCTTGAGCACGTCGCGGAAGTTCATCCCGGCGGCTTTGACTTGGACCAGGATTTCGCCCGGCGCGCACTTCGGCAGCTCGAACGGCGTGAAACGCAGGCTGTCGAGCAGGCCGCGTTCACGGGATTCGAGGCGCAGCGGGATGGAGGAATCGAGCTTCACCTCGTGATGCGGCAGACCGCGGCTGATGCGCTGGACGTAGCGGGCCTCGCCGCGCAGGGCGACTTCGCGCTCGGTGTCGGCGTGCAGCAGTTCGCCCCAGAGCAGACCACGGTCGGCGGCGGAAACTTCCGTCGGCAGGTCGATGCCGCGGCAGGAGAAATTCGGATGCTCGCCGAGGACGACCCGGAAAATCCCGATCGACGGCGCTTGGGCGACGTTGGTGGCTCCCATGTGCTCGCCGGCGGGCTGGGCTCCGCGGGTGATCAGGTCGATGCGCAGCTTGGCCACGGGCATCGTTTCTTCCAGAGCGTGAGTGAGATGCAGCAACGCATCGATGCCCATCAGCGCGTCGTTGTCGCCGGTGCCGGTCTTTTCATCGAGCGACCAGAGCCAGACAAAGCGTTCCGGCGGCGTGTCGGCGAGCAAGGCGGTGAAGAGCTGTTTCCAGTCTTCCGGCTCCTGATCGCGGACGATGAATTCATCAACCGTGGCGGCGAATTTTGCTCCACGGCGCACGATCCGGCAGCGCGCACCGACGGCGGCGACCTGCGCGGCGACTTCGGTTCCGAGTCCGCCTTCGTCGGCGAAAACGACCCACGAGCCTTCGATCGTCCCGTCCATCGATGGACTGACGACGATTTCCTGGCCGGCTTTGCGGGCGAGAAGACCGATTTGACCTTCGCCTTCCGGACCTTGCAGACCGGGCATCGAAGCGGTTTCGGCGAAACCCACTTCCTTGAGCGCGGCTTCCCATTGAGCGCGTTGCATCAACGGTTGTTCCGGCCGCAAATCGCGGTCGGTGAGGTGCCACCAACCTTGCGTCAGTCCGAAAACCGCTTCCGTCCAAAGCTGCGGCGTCGCCACGTCCATGAACATCAAGGTGCCGCCCGGGGCGAGCAGGTCGTGGAGCATTTTCAGCGTCACACGGACATCGGCTACGGCGTGGATGACGTTAGTGCCGACGATGAAATCATAACTTCCCGGCTCGAAATCCTGATCGGCAGAGGGTTTTTCGAGGTCCAGGACCTTGTATTCCACCTCGGGGAAAGCCGCGAGTTTCTGGTTTGCCGCCGAGAAGAAGCCGGCGGAAACGTCGGTGAAGGTGTATTGGTGGATACCGCGGTCGAGCAGCGGCAGCAGTTGCGCCGCGAGTCCGGCGGTGCCGGCGCCGACTTCCAGAATCCGCAGCCCACGGCCTTCCGGCAGGTGGCGGGCGGCTTCCTGCACGGCGCTGCCGATGCTGATCATCCAGTGGCTGGAGAACAGACCGTCGCCGTAGAAATGGTCGAGCAGGTCGTTGTTGGAGCCGCCGAAGAGGATTTGCACGGCTTCCTTTTCACCACGGATGATCGCCCCGAATTCGGAGCAAGTCGCGGTGCTGAGCAGGCCTTCCGGCAAATGTCCGGGATGGCCGATGACGAAGGCGCGGAGTTTGTCCGGAGCCGAGTCCGCCGCTGCGGTGAAGTCCGCCGTCGGGATGTAGTTGCCATTGCGGGAGATGAGCAGGCCGCGGTTCGCGAGCTTGTCCATCAAGCGCCCGAAGACCGTGCGCATCGTCTCCGCCACACCGAGCGAATCCGCGGAAAACGCGGCGCTGACGCCCATTTCCCGCAGTCCGGCGGCGATTTGCGCGGCGGCGAGGTCGTCTTCGGCAGCCATTACGGCTTCGAGTTCGGCGCGGCCGCGGAGGGCGATGACTTCGTCCAAAGCAGTGGTCGCGACGCCATGGAGTTGGCTGAGCGGCAGCGAAATTTGCGCCGCCGGGGCGACGGTTGGAGCCGTGCGTTCCCAATCGACGTTATAGACCAGATCGCGGCTGCCACCGGAAG
>JBEDKU010000419.1:0-6056 GCA_041172045.1 Verrucomicrobiota bacterium
GCGGTCACTTTTAGCGCGGTGCTGGCGTTTTTGGAAACCGCGAAGATTCCGGTCGAGGGCTTCGCCCCGGCGCTGCTGGCGGTGATGGAAGCCCCGGCCATCATCGTCGCCGTCTTCCTCGCCATGCGGAAATCCGACAACGCCACCTCTCAATCCGGCGGCTTCGGCCACCTGCTGCACGACCTGCTCACGGGCAAAGGCATCATCCTTCTGCTTGGCGGGCTGGTGATCGGTCTCATCTGCGGAAAAAAGGGCTTCGACCAGGTCGCGCCGCTGTTCGACGCGCCGTTCAAGGGTGTGCTCGCCTTGTTTCTGCTCGAAGTGGGACTCATCACCGGCAGCCGTTTGAACGACCTGAAAGCAGCGGGCTGGCGCCTGGTTGCCTTCGCTCTCGTCATGCCGGTGGTGCACGGATTCCTCGGCGCGCTGCTCGGAAAATGGTGCGGCCTCGGACTCGGCGGCACCACCGTGCTCGCCACCCTCGCCGCCAGCGCGTCCTACATCGCCGCTCCCGCCGCCGTGCGGATCGCCCTGCCCAAGGCCAGCGCGGCGCTCTATCTCACGTCTTCGCTGGCCATCACCTTCCCCTTCAACATCGTCCTCGGAATCCCGATCTATCACGGGTTCGCGAAATTCATATTCAGCTGGTAAGGCAGACGTCCTCCAGTTGGGCCAGCGCCTTTTGGATCGACACCGTCTGGCGTTTCCGATCCAGGAAATAGCTCACTTCCGAGTAACCCGCCTGTTGGAGTAGGCGCAGCGCCTTCGGGTAGCCATCCCCCACGCGCTCCGGGAGATGCGCGTCCGCGCCGATCACCACCGGGATGCCGCGCTCCCACATCAAGCTCAACTGAGCGGGCGACGGATTCATCTCCGGAAGCGCCTTTTGCACGCCGCTCGTGTTGAGCTCCATCGCCACGCCCGTCGCGGCGATCCGGTCAAGCGCCCGCTCCAGGTGCGGACGGATCCGCAAGAAATCCCAATCCGCCGGCGACTCGTTCTTGATCAAGTCCGGATGCGCCAGCGTGTCGAATAACCCGCTCTCCGCGGATAACGCGAGATGTTCGAAATAAAGTTCCTGATAGCTGTGGACGTCCCCGGTGTAGAACAACTTCCGGTAATCGCCGACCTGATAGTGCACCGAACCCAGCACGTGGCTGAGCGGCGCGCTGGCGTGGAGTTTCTCCAACCACGGCTCGACTCCCGGATAGAAATCGCTTTCCAGCCCGAGTCGCACGTCGAGCCGCCCGGCGAACGCTTCGCGGGTCGCCTCGATCATCGCCACGTAGTCGTCGAATTGTTCCGGAGCCATCCGCACGTTGGCGGAGAAACCTCCCGGCAGCGGACAATGGCAGGTGAACGTGATGCCCTTGAACCCCCGGGCCAGTGCCACGGCGGCATAGGCATCCGGCTCACCGAAGGCGTGTTTGCAGAGCGGAGTGTGGCAGTGGGATTCGTAAAGCAGCGGCGCGGACATCACGCCGGGACTCTGTACCCGTTCCGAATTCATGCAATCCCCGGAATGATCGCACCCAGCCGCCGCATCCCGTATTCACGGGGTAGCCGCTGGTTGCGGGATTCCCGCAGGGGGCTATTCTGTGGGCTTTGAAACCCACAAAACCCATCAACCGTCATGGGTGGTTCCCTTCCTTCCCGATGAAATTCCAGTTCCTGACTTCGGTCTTCGCCTTTTGCCTCAGCGCGGGAAACGGCCTGGCCGCCAGCGGCACTTGGGGCGTCAATTCAAGCGGAAGCTGGGAACTCCCGACCAACTGGTCCGCCTCTGCCGTCGCGGACGGGATCGACGCGACGGCGACGTTTTCCAATGACACTTCGGGCACGCGCACCATCACCCTCGGAACCTCCCGGATCTTGGGAAATCTCGCTTTTTCCGACGCGGATCCGCTCACGCCGGGAAGCTGGTCGCTCGCTGGCACGATGGCCCTGACGTTGAATGTCACAAGCGGAACCCCGTCCATTGCGGTGGAAAACCTGGCGCACGGCGAAACCGCCACGCTCGGCGTGCCACTCGCGGGAGTGGCCTTTTCAAAATCCGGACCCGGCACGCTCGTGCTTTCCGGCACGAACTCTTTCACCACTCCCACCCTGAGCTTCACCGCGGCCAACTCCGGGACGATCCGCCTGACTTCGGCCGCCGCGCTCGGAGGCATCACCACCATCTCGATGCCGGGCACCAATGCCCACATCTCAAGAATCGAGCTCGCGGGAAATATCGCCTTGGCCGCGAAGATCACCACCGCCGGCCGCAGCGATTCGGTGTTTCTCCGCAATCTATCCGGCACCAACGCCTGGAACGGCGACATCTCCATCGCCAACACCGGCGGCAACTACACGATCGAATCCGCCTCCGGGACTCTGAACCTCGGCGGCGTCATCTCCAGCAATGTCGGAACCGCCCGCACGTTCATCCTCAACGGAACGGGAAACGGCGTGATGACCGGAACCTTGCAAAACGGCTCCAGCACCGTGAGCCTGATCAAAGACGGCGCGGGCACCTGGACGTTTTCCGGAACCAACACCTACACCGGCACCACCACCATCTCGGCGGGAAAATTGGAAATCGGCACTGACGGCGAGTTCGGCACCGGCGGAGTGACCAACAACGCGCTGGTGGCCTTCAACCAGACCAACGGCCTGGTCGTTTCCAACCTCATCAACGGCACCGGTTCCATCCAGGTCCTGGCAGGTCCGCTCACGCTTTCCGGGTCCAACAGCTACTCCGGCGGCACCCAGACCATCGGCGAACGGCGGCTTTCCATCGCCAATGACGCCGCACTTGGCAGCGGACTGGTGACACTGGGTGACGTTCCCGGCAGCTCGCAGGTCTGGTTCCAATCCGCCGGCGACCACACGCTCGCCAACAATTTCGAGATCCGGACGCAGCGCTGGATCATCGACGGCAACGCGATCAACGGAGCCGCCGCGGGCTCGCTCACCGTTACGGGCAACGTCTATCTGAACCAATCCGGCGCGAAAGATATCTTCTGCAACAAGCCACTCACCCTCGCCGGAGCGGTCACCAGCAGCAGCGGCCTGATCAAGCAGGGCGGCTCCACGCTCACCCTGTCAGGCACCGCCAACTACTCCGGCGCGACGTCCGTCACCACCGGCACACTCGCCGTGGAAGGCACGCTCACCAGCCCCGGAACCTTGACCGTCGGTTCCTCCGACACCCTCACCGGCAGCGGCACCATCACCAGCCCCGTCAGCATCAGCGCCGGCGGCAAACTGGTCCCCGGAACGAATGGCGGCGGCGACTTGCAGACCGGAGCCCTCACTTTGTCATCCACCGCCACCGTCCAGTTCTCGCTGGGAGCACCGGACGACGCGACAAACACCCAACTCGCGGTGACCGGAAATTTCAGCGCGAACGGCACCCTCAGCCTCGCCGGCAAACCGGGCTTCAATACCGGAACCTACACTTTGGCGACCTACACCGGCAGCCTCACCGGCACCGGTTTCCAAACAATCAACGTCCCTACCGGATTTGTCGGAAATCTCGTCACATCTACGCCCGGACAGCTGAAAGTGCGAATCCTTCAGGCCGGCGCGGTCGCTCCGGTGAACAACGTGATGCTACCCTTCAGCAACTCACTAACACTCGACTGGACGCCGCCGCCGGGAGTCGTCGGCTACGATGTCTATCTGGGAACCAGCGCCACCACGGTAGGCCAGGCGACGACCGCCACCGCTGGTATTTACCAAGGGCGGATCTCCGCCGATGAATTCACCGCCAGCGGTTTCACCAGCGGCACGACCCACTACTGGCGCATCGATTACATCCTCGCGGATGGCTCGGTGTTCAAGGGCACCCTTTGGAATTTCACTCTCGTCACCGAGCTGGACGCGATGATGGACACCTGGGTGGCGACCGACGGGCTGAACCGGACGCTCCCCGGCTTCTCGCAGACCGGCCCGCCGCGTGCCGACCGGCCGACCGCGATTTTCTATTTCCTGTGGCATAACAAAGGCGGGCTGGGCAGCGACGGCCCTCGCGACAACACCCGGGAAATCCTCCGCCTCGGCGGCTACACCGACCTCCACCGGCCTTGGGCGGACAATCCCCTGTGGATGACCGGCAGCAACGGGCGCTCCTGGTATTGGGGCGAGCCGGAAAGCGGTTATTACTCGGCGGATGACGAGTGGGTGATCCGCCGCCACATCATGCTGCTCACCGCCGCCGGCGTGGACATCCTCGCCTTCGACAACACCAACGGCCACCCGGAAACCTATCAGGCGAGCTATACCAAGATCGCCGAGACCATCCGCAAGATGCGGCGCGAGGGGATGAAAATCGACCTCAAGTTCCTTTTCGTCACCCACGGTGGCACCGGCGGCAGTCCGGCGACGATGACCTGGCTTTATGAAAACCTCTACAAACCCAGTCTCTATCCGGAGTTGTGGCTGATGTGGGATGGCAAACCCGCGATCATCGGCTACCCGGACGGCATCGATCCGGCCGACACCCCGGTCACCGACGAGGTGCGGAATTTCTTCACGCTCCGCACCGGCTGGGCGAACGGCGGCAGCCAGCAAAACGACTGGCAGTGGATCGACACGCCCACGCCGCAGAACTACGGCTACGGCGTGCGGCAGGACATCCCCGAGCACCTCCCCGTCGCTTGCGGCGGTTGGTGCAACGGCAACCTCGGGCGCAGCAATTTCAACCGCGCGCAACCCGCCTACGACAACTTCCACCTCACCACCACACGCACCGAGGGGCTGGGGCGTTTCTTCTCCGAACAGATGCACTATGGCCTGAAGTTCGACCCGAAACTGATGTTCATCACCGGCTGGAACGAGTGGTGGGCCGGCGCATGGACCGCCCCGGCGAAGGGCGGCGGCTATCGGATTTTGGACAACTTCCCGGAAATCGGCGAACGCTACTTCGTCGATAACTACAACGCCGAGTACAGCCGCGACATCGAGCCGATGAAGGGCGGCTTCGGCGACAACTACTACTATCAGATGGTCGCCGCCAACCGGCTGCGCAAAGGCACCCGCCCCACGCCGCTCGCCACTCCGGCGCAGACCGTCAGCGGGGGAAATACCGCCGCGTTCGCCGCCACGGGTCCCACCTATTTCGACGCTCCGGATGAAACCATCGCCCGCGACTGGGGCTCGACATTCAGCAATCTCCCGAACTACACGAACACCACCGGCCGCAACGACTTCCGCCAGCTCAAGGTCGCCCGCGACGCCACCAACCTCTACTTCTACGCCGAGACAAAAAACGCCATCACTCCAGCCACCGGGGCGAACTGGATGATGCTGTTTCTCGACACCGACCAAAGCCGCGCCACCGGCTGGGAGGGCTACGACTACGCCCTCAATCTCGGCGGCAGCGGCATGGTGAAACGTTTCACCTCCACCACCTGGACGCCGACCGACATCGGCAGCGCCAGTGTGACCGTCGCGGGAAACAAACTGGTCATCACCGTCCCGCGTGCCCTGCTCGGCCTCACCGCGGATCCGCTGAAATTCGATTTCCACTGGGTGGACAACCTGCAAACCCTCGGCGACATCGCGGACTTCGGCGTCAGCGGCGACAGCGCTCCCGAGCGGCGTTTCAATTATCGCTATCAGACCACGCCGGAACAAAGTGTCATCGTCGGGAGCGACGGATTTGAAAACGGCCAGCAGGCGTCCTGGGGAGAAACCTACAACGCCGGCAGCCAGTGGCAGATCGCCACCACCACGCCCTACACCGGCGGCAAGTGCCTCGTCGGATCCGGAAAAAGCGGTGGCACCGATGCCAGCGGCACCTTGATCAACCACGCCAGCACCGCCGGACTCACCAGCTTCCGCACCGCGTTCCGTTATAAATTATCCAACGTGCAGGACGCGCAAAACATCCAGATCTACCTGCGGAACAACCTCAACCAGTGGATCCCCATCCGGGAAATCGGGCGCGACCAATTCCATGCCAGCAGCCAGGCCTGGGGTTACAATGAACCGCAGGACGTCTGGCTGTATTTCTCCGATTCGCGGATCAATGCCGGAGCAGACGCCGCCTATTTCCACTCGAATTTCGC
>JBEDKU010000420.1:0-3432 GCA_041172045.1 Verrucomicrobiota bacterium
GTTGGCCGCGCAGACCTTGTGCTCCGCCGGACAGCAGCCGGCGGAGCCGCGGGTCCCTCAACCCCGGCAGAATCCCGAGCAGACGCGTGCGCCGAACGCTTGGCTGGGATTGCGGGTGGCCAAGCCGGATGAATCGATCACCGCGCACGTGCCCTCGCTGCCGCCGGGGATTGGTTTTGTGGTGAAATCCATCGACGAGGGTGGGCCGGCGCAGGCGGCGGGACTCGCTGAGTTCGATTTGCTATGGAAAATCGGTGATCAGATGTTGGTCAACGAGGCGCAACTCGCCACCTTGCTGCGCTTGACGAAGCCGGGGGAGGAAGTCGTGCTCGCAGGGTTTCGCGGCGGCAAGCCGTTGGAAGTGAAGTTGAAACTGGGCGAGTCGCCGATGCTGCAAAAACCGTTCTCCGGCGAAATGGTCGAGTCCGCGGTGATGCCCGGAGCGTGTCTGGGGCCGATGCGGCTGGTGAATGTCGCGGAGAAAACCGCCAGCTTCTCCAATGATGAAGGCCGCGCCGTCGTTAGGCGTGATGAGGAGATCTACAAAGTCAAAATCCTCGGAACCAAGGACGAGCTGATTTTCGAAACGGACATCATCAAGGGCGACTCGCTGGACAAGGTCCCCAACGACTGGCGCCGCCGTGTCCAGATCCTTTGCCGGACTCTGGACCAGGCCCTCGATGGCGGAATGTTGCCCCAGCGGCAGCCCCGGCCCCGGGTGGTCCCGCCGCCTGCGGAAAAGCCGTGAAAATAAGGCTCTGAAGGTTTTATCAAGGGAATGCCTTGCGTTTTCCAAGTCGGCTTCCCATCTTCACTTGCATGCATCCTGATGTGGCGAAACTGGTCGAGGCCGGTCGCATTCCCAAACCGGTCGGCGAGCGCCTTTCTCAATTGGCTCCCGGAAACTTTTGTATTCATAAATCCTTCGGCGCCGGCAAGGTGATCGACTGGGATCTACCTGGTAAGAAGGTCACCATCGACTTCGAAAAATCCACCGGACAGACGATGGAACTGCAGTTCGCGTTCCAGAAAACCGAGTGGATCGGCCCCGACGACTTCCGGGCGAAAAAAATCGAGCAGCTCGAAGAACTCCGCGGCTTGGTCAAGAGCGACCCGCTCGCCCTCGTCGTCCACCTCCTCGAGAGCCACGGCGGCAGCATGACCGGCGACGCGTTGGAAAAGGAACTCTCCGGAGCCGTTATCCCCGAGGCTGGTTTCAAAAAATGGTGGGACGTCACCAAAAAAGCCCTCCGTGAAAGCCGTCTCGCCGCAGTGCCGCAGAAACGCACCGAGCCGATCGTGCTCCGCGTCGGCGACCGCAGCCCGGCCGAAGCGCTTGTTGCCGATTTCGAGGCCGCCCGCGACATCAAGGGCATGATCCGCGCCCTGGAAGCCATCGCCGCCGACATCGGTGCGTTTGAAAACGACACGGACGCCCTCAAGCGCCTGCTTGCTGACATCGACGAAGGTGCGAAAAAAGCAGCCCGCGTCCAACTCGGCCAGGCCCTTCAACTCGTCGCCGCCCGCGACGAAGTCATCGGCTCGTCCAAGGCGCTGGAGCTCGATCCCTCCGCCGTCCGCCTCTCTGATTTGTTGCTTTCCGCCGATCCCATCCGCCTGGCCGAAGAAGCCGGCGCCCTGCCATCCGGCCGCCAGCGTGCGGTTTACGAAGCGTTTCCGAATGCCTTCGCGGACGACTGGGTCAGCAAGATCGTCCAGGTCTTCGACCGCGTCGGTGCCCGCGGCGTTACGGAAATCGCGCGCATCCTTCAGGAGCGTGAAGCGATGCCCGCCCTGGTCACCCACCTTCGTTCCGCCATTGCCCGCCGGGCGCTGGGGCCGGACGCGTTGATCTGGGTCTGTCGCGAGCGCAAAGGCCCGTCGCTGGACGTCTTCAGCGCGGATGTCGGCGCCTCGGTGCTCAACCTCCTCGAAAACGACCATCTATCCGACGGCCCGCGCAAGACCTCACGACTCCAGTCGCTACTAGGTGATGACAAAACCCTGTTGACCGATCTCGTCGCCATCATGGACATCAACGAGACCCGCAATTTCGGCCGTCGTCTGCTCGACTGCCCGGTCTTCGGCGACCTTGAGAAAAAGTCCCTCATGGCCCGCATCATCAAGGCGCGTCCGGAAACGGCCGAGCTGGTCAGCGGCGTCAACGCCAAGCGCCCGGAAGAAGCGCTGCTCGTCTCGTGGGAAAGCTTGGAAAAGAAAAAGGCCGAGCTCGACGATCTCATCCGCAACAAGATCCCGCAGAACCTTAACGACGTCAAAATCGCGCGTTCCTACGGCGACCTTCGCGAGAACTTCGAATACAAGTCCGCCAAGGATCAGGAAAAATACCTCTCCCACCGCCGCAACGCGCTCGACAAGGAAATCAACCTCGCCCGCGGCACCGACTTCAAGGGCTCGGACGCCAGCAAGGTGAACATCGGCACCGTCGTCACCCTCGTCGATGCCTCCGGCAAGGAATCCGTCATGACCGTGCTCGGCGCATGGGACTCGATTCCCGAGACCAAGACCGTTTCCTATCTGTCGGAAGTCGGCAAGGCGCTCGTTGGCCGCGAAGTCGGCGACACCGTCCAGATCCGCGACGAAGTGACGGAAGTGATGGAAACCCTCACCATCCGCTCCATCCGCCCGTTCAATCCCTGAAATTTCAAAACCCAGCCCACCTAACCAATAACAAGCATTATGGACTACACCACCATTGTTGAAATCCGCGGTCGCCAAGTGATCGATTCCCGGGGCAACCCCACTGTCGAAGTCGATGTCCACCTTGAAGGTGGCGCCATCGGCCGCGCCTCCGTTCCTTCCGGCGCCTCCACCGGCGAAAACGAAGCCGTCGAACTGCGTGATGGCGACAAAACCAAGTTTCTCGGAAAAGGCGTGCTCAAGGCCGTTGAAAACGTGAATTCCCAGCTCGCTCCCGCGCTGCTTGGCTTCGACGCCACCGAACAAGCCTCCATCGACGCGACCATGCTCGCGCTCGACGGCACCTCCACCAAGAAGAACCTCGGTGCCAACGCCATCCTCGGTGTTTCCCTTGCCGTCGCCAAGGCCGCCGCCTCCCAGCTTGGAGTGCCCCTTTACAAATACCTCGGCGGTCCAAACGCCAAGGTGCTGCCCGTCCCGATGATGAATGTCATCAACGGCGGCGCCCACTCCGACGCACCGATCGACTTCCAGGAGTTCATGATCGTGCCGATCGGCGCGCCGACCTTCAGCGAGTCCATCCGTTATGGTGCGGAGGTTTTCCACTCCCTCAAAAAGGTCCTCCACGACCTTGGGCTTTCCACCGCCGTCGGCGACGAAGGTGGTTTCGCGCCGACGCTTAAGAGCGCCGACCACGCGCTGGAGGTTCTCTGCCAGGCCATCGAAGCCGCCGGTTACAAAGTCGGTGAGGACATCTCCTTCGCCCTCGAC
>JBEDKU010000421.1:0-2738 GCA_041172045.1 Verrucomicrobiota bacterium
GAGTGTGAGATCGTCACCCGCGCCTCCGCCGAGGTTCCCGGCGAGTCCGGCGGCGCGGTTTCCGTGATTTGTGGCCCGCGCGAAATCGTCGCCGCCCAGCAGGCGACCGCCGCCGTGCAGGTGGTGCCGGAAGTCGTCGGCTACGCGGTCGCTCTAGCGGCGGCGACGCGGGAATCCCGCGCCATTTCGCTCGGCGCCGGCACCCGTGGAGCGATCAGCCTGGTGAGGATCGGCAAGGCCTTCGCCGCGCTCGACGGCCGGGCCTTCGTGACCCCGGACGACATCAAACGCGCCGCGCTCCCGGTGCTGCGCCACCGCGTGCAGCTCACCCCGGAAATCGCGATCAGCGGGCAGGACGTGGACGACGTGCTGCGCGCCATTGTCGAGAGTGTCCCGGCGCCAAGAGGTTAGGATCGGGGCCAACCGCGTCGGTGGGTAATACAACTCATCATCACCAAGCACCGCCATGCAATCCTTGAAGCTGAACAAAGCTTTTACTCTGATGGAATCGGGACCTGTCGTCCTCGTGACGACCCATGACGGGAAGAAGGACAACATCATGACGATTTCCTGGACGATGGTGCTGGATTTCACACCCCTGTTCGCGATCACCACGGGGGCCTGGAACCACTCTTTCGCCGCGTTGCGCAAGACCAAGGAGTGCGTCATCGCCATTCCCACGGTGGACCTGCTGGACAAGGTGGTTGGCATCGGCATGTGCTCGGGGGCGGATACCGACAAGTTTGCCAGGTTCAAGCTCACGGCCACGCCGGGCGAGATTGTTAGGCCGCCGCTGATCAAGGAGTGCCTCGCCAACATCGAGTGCAAGGTGATCGACATCGTCGGCAAGCACAACATCATCGTATTAGAGGCGGTGGCCGCGTGGGTGGATCCCGCCCGCCGGGAGCGGCGCATGGTTCACGCGGTGGGTGACGGGACATTCATCGTCGATGGGCGCAAGCTCGACAGGAGGAAGATGATGGCCGCCAAAATTCCGGATGGCGTCTAGGCCGTGTGGTGGAGTTTTGAAGCCGAATCGCAGAATCAAGTTGCGGCCCGGCCACGTGGCGCGCTGAGTGGTCGGTATGCGATCCGTTCCGGCACTCTGGTTCTTTTCCTGGCGAATCCTGATGGCGGTCGCCTTGTTTGGGACCACCGCGACCGGTCAGCCCGCGGCGAAGGCCGGGGAAGCGCTGCAGCTCGAAGAAATCCGCGTCCACGATCCCTGGATCCTCGCGCATCCGGAAAGCAAGACCTACTACCTCTACACCAGCACCCGCGATCCGGAAACGAAGCGCAGCGGAGTGAAGGCCTACAAGAGCCGCGATCTTAAACAGTGGACCGGCCCGCTCAACGTCTTCTGGGTGCCCGACGGTATCTGGGCGAATCCGACCCACGGCACCTGGGCATCCGAAGTCCATCCCTACCAAGGCCGCTTCTATCTGTTCGTCACCCTGCATAACAACGACGAGATTTTCGCCAAGCCACCCGAAGTTTGGCGTCCCAACCACCTGCGCGGCACTTCCATCGCCGTGGCCGACTCGCCCGAAGGCCCGTTCGAACTGCTCAAGCGCGACGGCCCTCATCCACCGCGGAATTTCATGACGCTGGACGGCACCCTCCACATCGATCCCGACGGCCAGCCGTGGATGGTCTATTGCCACGAGTGGATCCAGAAGATCGACGGCACTGTTTCCGCGATCCGCCTGACCGACGATCTATCCAACACGAAGGGCGAGCCCATTCATCTTTTCAAGGGCTCCGACGCGCCATGGCTCAACCAAAGCCTCAAGGCGGACGCAAGCCAACTCAGCTACGTCACCGACGGCTGCCAGCTCTATCGGACCCGCGACGGGACGCTGGTCATGCTATGGTCGAGCTATCGAGGCGGCGTCTATATCGAAACCCAGGCCCGCTCGAAAACCGGCCGGCTGGAAGGCCCGTGGGAACAACTCGATCCACTCGTCGATGGCGACAGCGGCCACGGCATGTTCTTCGACACCTTTGAAAAACAACGCATGCTGGTGCTTCACCGTCCCTTCGGCAAGCCGAACACCCGCGCCAAGCTTTACGATGTCGAGGACGCCGGTGATCGCTTCCGCATCGTCCGCCCGCGTGGTGATCTCGATGGCGACGGTGCTGCTGCGATTTCTACCGAACCTTGATGATCCGCCGGGCATGAGCCGCTTCCCGCTGATGCGGGTCGGACGGGGTGGATCTTGGAATGCGGAGGGATTTTTCCATTCCGGAAGTGCGTGCTTGAAATGCTGATAGCGGCCAATCAGTCTTCCGGGGTTATGAGTGATGAAGCCCGCCCCAAACCACTGTTTTTCGTCGTTCTTGCCTGCGTCGTCCTCGGCCTTGTCGCCTATGGATTCCGCGGGGTGATTTTCCCCAAGGACCAGTCGTCGAGACCGACCACGATCTCCAAGGACGAGCTGACCGCCGCCGCCGGCGTGGAGGCCGCCGACTCGAACGTGCCGACCACCGTCAAGGAATACGTCTTCAAGCCGAGCGAGAAACTGCCGCCGATCACGCAGACCAGCGGTTATGATCCGATGAACGCCCGCACGGTGAAATTCGCGCTCAACGTCTGGGCCGGCTGGGCACCCATCATCCTGCAAAACGGCGGTGCCGCTCCCGGCAAACTCTGGACCACGCCCGGCGGCGAGCCGTTCAAGGTGGAGCTCGTGCTCATCGACAACCCGATCACGATGCGCGACGCCTACGCCTCCGGC
>JBEDKU010000422.1:0-2863 GCA_041172045.1 Verrucomicrobiota bacterium
AGCTACACCGACCTCTCCCAGCAAGGCTACTGGACCACGCTACCCGTCGGTGACGGCGTGACCTCGCCCGCCAACGGCAAGCTCGTCCTCCGCGCCTCGAACACGGCGAACGCCAGCGCCACCGTCGCCAGCGCCGTGGACAAGTCATTCAACTTTTTCAACCGTGGTTTCGCCGTTTGCCTCGACGGCTTCGAGCAGCTCACAAGCTCCCTCAACCCCGCCGACAGCCAGTTCCGCCTCTGTCTGAATTCCGCCACCAACCGTTCCTTCGGCTCCGACGACTCGCTGGTCCTGCGCGTCAATCCGCAGAACATCAGGCTCGGTTATAAAATCAACCAGACCAGCATCAACGGCGAGCTGCGCGCGGGTTTATCCGTCACCGAGAGCTCCTTGTTCGATCTCGGCTACACCGGCACCATCAGCGCCATCAAGCTTTCGCTAGAGCCAACCGCCACCGTCGCCGGGGAATCCACCATTCTCTATCGCCTCCAGCTCGACGGCTCATTCGGCCGGATGTCCCGCAGCGGCAAATTCACCGCCACGGCCGCCGACTGGGGCGGCTCCGGCGACTCCGCCCTCGTCCTCGAATCCCGCAGGAATTCCAGCGTCAGCGGCGGGACAGGCAGTTTCACCGAGGCGAGCATCGACAACGTTTTCTATCATTCGCTGGTCCTCGACGAATTCACCGGAGCCTCCAATCTCTCCGGCCAGACATTTTGGAAACCCCTTCTCTCGCCCACGACCACCACCACCAGCACCGCGCAATTCTCCGGCGGTGCCGCCGTGCTCGCCGCCCGCGCCGACTCCTTCGGCTCCGCCGCCATCACCGGCGAGGTGCTGCCGGATTTCAACTTCTTCCAGCGCGGCTTCACCCTCGACCTCCGCGACATCGCCCTGACATCCGCAAACCTGACGTCGGACCAAGCCTACTTCCGGATTTCCCTCAACTCGACCGCCGCGCGATCCTTCACCACGCCGGACTCGCTGACACTCCGCATCAGCCCGGGAAGCGCACGCCTCGGCTACAAGATCGACCAAGCCAGTGCCGACGCCGAGCTCCGCGCGGGCACTTCCACCGCCACCGCCGCACTCTTCGATGTCGTCCCGCCGGGACCCGTCGCCGGCCTGCGCCTGACACTCATTCCCATGGCTCCCGCAGGTGCGGCCACGCCGGTTTTCTACGCCATCCGCCTCACCACCGCCGCCGGCGACCTCACCCGCACCGGCACGCTCACCGCCGACATTTCAAAATGGGGAACCGCGGGCGATTCGTCCCTCGTGCTAGAAGCGCGGCGGGCCAATACCACCGCCGGGGCCTCCACCAGCTACATGCAGGCGGCGGTCGGCTCGATCCGGCACACACCCATCGTCGATGATTTCCTCGAGGACTCCCCGCATTACGCCGCATGGTCGCTGCGCCAGTTCTCCGCCGCCGAACTGGCATCCGCGGTGATCAGCGGACCCGCAGCAACTCCTGCCAATGACGGAGTGAGCAACCTCCTGAAATATGCCTTCGGGCTCGACGCCAAGGTTCCGGCATCTCCCGGCTTCCTGCCGTGGATTTCCCCTGTCGCCGGCGACTCGGTCGTCTTCATCCACGAGGAGCGCGCCGGCGCGTCCGACATTTCCTACCAAGTGGAAGCCTCGACCGACCTCGTGACCTGGAACACCCCCGTCGTGGAACAGACCCGCGGCGCCGCCCTCGGCGGCTGGGTCACCGTCAGCTCCCGCGCCAGCCTTCCGGAGAATCCCCAGCACACCTTCTATCGAACACGCGTCATCGCACCTTGAACGAACCTTCATTCTCGTGATTCATGAAATCCTCGTTCTCCTTCACCACCCTCTTCTTCAGCCTCACGCTCGGCTTTTCCACCACGGCGGAACCGCTTCCCTATCAGGACCCGGAACTCTCCATCGAAGCACGGCTCGAAGACCTCCTGCCGCGCATGACGCTGGAGGAAAAGTGCGCCCAACTCAACCTCTGGCCCAACCTCGCGGAGCTGCTGAAGCACAAGTCCATCGACGACGATATCGCACTCACGCTGCCGCAGATCAAAAACGGCGTCGGTGCGATCGAATACGACCACAAGCTGCCGCCCGAGGACTTCGCAAAGTTCCACACCGCCGTTCAGACCTACCTGATGAAGGAAACCCGCCTGGGTATCCCGGCGCTTTTCGATGGCGAGGCGTGCCACGGATTCGTCGGCAACAATGCCACGGTATTCCCCGTGCCCTTGACTCTGGCGAGCAGCTGGGATCCCGCCTTGGTCGAGCGTGTCTTCAGCGCCATTGCCTTGGAAATGCGGACTTACGGCATCACCCACGCCGCCACTCCCGTGCTCGATCTCGCCCGCGAACCGCGCTTCGGGCGCTTTGACGAGCTTTACAGCGAGGATCCCTATCTGGTCGCCCGCATCGGCGTCGCCGCGGTGCAGGGACTGCAAGGACGTGACCCGAAAATCGGCGGACAAAACCTGCTCGCCTGCCTCAAGCACTTCGCCGGCCACGGCCAGCCGGAAGGCGGCACCAACATGGCTCCCGCAGATTTTTCCGAGCGCGTCTTCCGCGACATGCATTTCTATCCGTTTGAAGTCGCCGTCAAGGAAGCCAACGTCCGCTCGGTCATGGCGGCCTACAACGAGATCGACGGAGTTCCGTGCCACATCAACCGCTGGTTGCTAACCGACATCCTGCGCGACGAGTGGGGCTTCGATGGATATGTCATCTCAGACTACGACGGCGTCAGCCGCATGATCAACCGCCAGTTCGTCTGCGAGGACAACGCCGAAGCCGCGCGCCGCGCGATCAAAGCCGGCATGGATTTCGAACTGCCCTCCAAAAAGGACAACGACTGCTTCCAGCA
>JBEDKU010000423.1:0-3930 GCA_041172045.1 Verrucomicrobiota bacterium
TCGGCGGCGTGCACGTGCTTGAGCAGGCGCGGGGCGATGACCGAGTCATGGTCGCGCTGGTCGCAGGTTTCAAATCCCTCCCAGCCGCCGTGGCTGAGGTTGAGCACGCCGACGATGCCCATCAGGGGAAAGCCGCAGCCAGGCTTCTGGGTGCAGGGCTGCGGATAAACGGCCTGGTTTTTCGGCGTGTCGATGAGCTTCACGCTGCTGCCGTCGATGGCCTTGATGACATGGCCGTGCCAAAGGTCTTCGGTGCGGATCGAACGGTTCAGGGATTCGGTGATCTTTTCGAAAGCGGCCTTGAGGAAGGTCTCGCTGAGGCGTTGCCGGGCACTGCAATAGCCGCTGCTGTCCCCGGCGGGCACCGGAAGCCCCGAACTGCGGGACCAAGCCTGGATGAGGCCCAGCGCCTTGGTGCAGGAGGCGTTGGCTTCGAGGATGTGGGCCAGCCACGCCCAGAAGACCGGGATGTGGCCGAAGTGGCGCTGGCGGCGGGTGGGATCGATCGATTCAAGGAATGGCGCGGGCAGGAATCGGGAGAACAGCAGGGCGTATCCGCACAGCGACTGGCGGATGACTTGGCTGCGTTCCACGCGGATGGCCGCTTGCAAATGGCGTTTGGCGGTGGCAAAGAAAGTGCGCGGAAAGCCGGTCAGGGTGGGTTGATTGGTCACACTATCTAACCGTGCCTGGGCCGGCTTTCCGTCTTTATATCTCAACGAAATCGACCTTAACTACGTGCCATTCGTCCCCACTCCTTATCGCCGCGCTCTGGAGATTTCGCCGGCGCGACTTACACGGCAGCCAGCACGGGCTGAACGAGCAGCGCCTCCGCCGCCGGGACGTCCGCCTGTCGTCCGGGCATGATGCTGTTAGCCCGTTTCGTCACAAAACCAGCCCGTTTCGTCCCATCTCACTTGTAGCGCCGGCAATCCGGTTGGAATTTCAGGACGCTGTGTTTGGAAGGCTCGCTTTTCAGCCCGCGCCGACTTTGAAAATAAAATCAAACGAACCAGAATCAACGTGAAGAAACAAAACGAAATGACGTCACCAATCGCCCATGCGAGGACCCGGGCCGCCAAATGGATGGTCGGCCTCGTGGCCAGCCTCTCCGTCGCCAGCGCCAGCCACGCAGCCACCGTGCAGATCACCCTGTCGGGCAACGGCGTCACCTTCCTCGCTGGCAACCAGCTGCAAAAGGACTTAACAGGAGATGGTCTGGAAGATGTCGCATCGTGGCGCGGGAGCCAGGATGGAGATTTTCTTCGGCTAGCGGATTATTACGACGGCATTAATTCCGAGCAGATCGCCGCAGTGTTCGGGAGTGACAGATTCGGACAGGTCGGAAACCAATCTTTTTTTTCTTCCGGGACGCCGGCCGCTGCTGAAGGTCTGGTGGCCGTTCACTTCAGCGATGAACGGATCAATGGGGGAGACGTGACCGCCGGTTGGGTGGATGTTCGCAGTTATTGGAACAGTGAAAACAATTTTGGCATCGAGCTGCAGAGACTGATCTTTAATGACGCCGCCACCGCATCGCCTGTCGGTGTTAGCGCGGCTGCCGGTGCCTATGCCGAATTCTCCACCGTCTCCGCCGTGCCCGAGCCGTCCAGCCAGCTCGCGCTGATCGCGCTGGGTTCCGCCGGGGTCCTCACCCGCCGCCGCCTCAAGCGCAAGGCGTAAACCGAAACCGAAGGAGCGGCGGCCTTGCTGTCGCCCTCTTGCGTTTTTCCCAGGCGCAGGAAATCGCAGGAAATTCCTGCGCCCGAAGCGGCGGCCTCATTTCCGCCCTTTTCCCGGCCTGCAAACTGGTTTGGGTCGATTCGTCCCAAAATTGGCGGTTTCGGTCCCAAATATCTCGATCCGGCGGCCTTGGGGCTTCATTCAGCCCGGTGCTGGCGCGCGATGGGAAGACCCCGTCGCGCCAGCCGCGCTGAAATCAGAAACGACATCACCCACCCTGAAAAAAATGAAAACGAAAACCATTCTCGCCCTGCTTGCTGGAATCATCGGCTTCGCCGGAACCGCCCATGCCGCCTATACCTTCAATTTCACCATTGTCGGCTCATCCGGCACACTCACCGGGGTGCTCACCCTCAACGACGCGGGAACCACCGCCACGTCGCTTCGCATGTTGTCCGAAACCAGCAGCAACTTCGACTTCATACAGCCCCTTGAATTCGATTATGTTTCCGATGCCTCGGTTTATGCCAATGCGTTTGCGGTGACAGGCGGCGCAATCACCAGCGCAAGCTTTGACAGCGTGAGTTTCGCTGATGACTACGTCGAATTCATGCTCAACCAAAATGGATACAACGGATCATTTACGATGTTTGAAGGTGAGCTGGTGAATACCGGAGGTTTCTCCGGGGCGACCTACACGAATGTCAGCGCGCCCTCCGTCTCCGCGGTCCCCGAACCGTCGAGCCAGCTCGCGCTGCTGGCGCTGGGCTCCGCCGGCCTGCTCACCCGCCGCCGGATGGAGCGGAAAGCCTGAGAATCCAGCCCGCGCTCGTTACCAACAACTGACGGGCGTGTCGCCTCTTCTTCATCGTGCCAGTAGCGGAAGAGGGGACAGCAAGGTCCCCGCTCCCTTATCGCTTCGCGGGGAGAGGCGACGGCTGGGGGCGATCCAGCCGGGCTGATTTTGGTGGATGGCGGCTCCGGACCCGCTTTGGAGACACTCCAAACAGAGGAATTTCAACTTGATTAGGAATAATTTATTACTCGGAGATGTTGTAAATTTGGATAATCTGAGTAAATCGGGACGATAAGATTCTCAAAATGAATCAATTGAGTGTTTTGTGCGAATCGGGTGAAATGGCGACCCTTCAGTTTTCTTGAACTCACGGAAGGGGTGGACTAGTTTCCGCGCATCCCCCCATGAAAACTTCGAAACTACTGATTTGTGCGGTAGCGGCTTCCGCCGCGTTCGCGTCATTAAGCGCCCAAGGCCAGAATCTGTCAGCGACCTTGAACGGAATCAGCCCGGGCCTCACCCTGAACGGGACGTGGAACGGCAGCTTTTTCTACGACTACCCGGCCGGAGTGATGAATTTCACCGAAAACGGCACCGGACTGGATTTCTCCGCGTTCTGTGTGCAGCCGCTGCAAGACATCGCCTTTGGCGAGACGCTGGTCTATGAAATCCAGAGTCCGCTTTCCCTGGCGAATTCCGACATCATCGCCCGCCTGATCGGCGGCTATCTCACGTCGGCACCCTCGAATGCAAACGCCGCCGCCGTGCAGTGGGCCATTTGGGAGGTGACCACCGAAACGACTGCCGCCCAGACCTTGTTTGAAGGCAGCGTAAGAATCGTCCCGCCAGCGGGTGATGCCACCGCCTTGCTGGCCAATCAATATCTGGCCAATGTGATGAACTACACTCCGGTGGCGTTTACCTACTTGTCCAATCCGACCCGCCAGGACGTCGTGACTTGGAACGTTCCCGAACCGGGGTCCGCCGTTCTGGGCGCGCTCTCCGGATTGCTCCTGCTGCGCCGCCGCCGCGCCTGAGGTGGAACTTGGCCCAGCTATTCATTTCATGGGGAAAATCGTGCCGGGAGCTTTACTGCCGGTGCCGGACACGAAAAAGCGCGCGCTGGATATCCCCCCGGGTCTCGCAACGCGCGCTTTTTTCCAGGCGGTCCGGCTTGGCCGTCGTCGCTTGTCTTCCCCCCGGAGAACAATGCGACTGAAGTGCGGCTTAGCTGGTAAGACTGGAGTCCGGAAGAAGCGAACCTCATGCCGAACGGCTCCAAACTACCTGAAGATCAGGAAACAGGAAGGATTTTATTTAAAATTCTTGATCCGACATGCGAAGATATGCGCAGCGGGAACTTGAAGATCGGGTGATTCAGTTCACCCCGGTGACCCGCAGCTTTGGCAGATCGAGGGATTCGCCGGTCCGCATGCCGAGCAGCTTCCGGT
>JBEDKU010000424.1:0-6571 GCA_041172045.1 Verrucomicrobiota bacterium
GACGCACTCGGCGATGTCAGGCTCGTCACGGCCACCACGGCTTCGTTGAGCGGACGGATCGATTCTGACGGCGGTGCCGCCATCACCGAATGCGGGGTGGTTTATGCCAAAGTCGGAATCAACGAGGATCCGCTGATCGGTGGTGCCGGGGTGATCCAGGTCGCCGGGACCGATCCCAGCATCGATTTTTCGGTCACTGCCGCCGGGCTGACCCCCGTCACGGAATACTGCGTCCGGGCTTATGCCATCAACGCGGTGGGCCTGGCTTACGGCCCGAAGTTCACTTTCACCACCGCCCCGCTGGGGCAGGTAATCTTTGAGAACACCGCCGGGAACACCAGGGCTTTGGGCTACGATGGCAACGGCATCAGCCCGACCTTGGCCTTCGGCTATTGCATCACGACGGGCAACGAGGGTTTTGACCTGGATTCCATCACCCTCGCTCTCACGGACTTTGAGTTGGCGACGGCCTTGCGGATTCGTTTGTTCGCGGTCGGTGCCGACTCGCTGCCCGCCGGTCCGGCGCTTGCCACGCAGGACTATGCCAGCCGCTCTTTTGGCAACACTCCCGCGTATTTCACCTTCCCATTGAGTGGCTTCAGGCTCAAGGCGGGCACCTCCTACATCCTGCTCGTGGGAGCGTCCTCGGGCGGTGCGTCGTGGAAACGCTACGATCCCGCTATCAACCCGCAATCCAGTGCTGGCTGGACCGTCAACTCCACTGGCTATGAGGCCAGTGGGAGCTACCAATCCTTGGGGAACGGTTCCGACCGATGGTCGATCCAGCTGACAGGAACTCCCTTCATCGCATCGCCCCCTTCGGTTACCTTGCCGGTGGCGGGTGAAATTGGCGCGACGTCCGCCACCCTGGCGGCGGCGGTGTCCGATGATGGCGGGGTTGGTGTCACGGATTTCGGCTTTGTTTACGCCCCATCGACGGTAGCGGTTTTGCCAGTGATCGACGCGGTGAATGTGATCCGGGTTGCCGGCATCGGTTCTCCTGCGGATTTCGCCGCTGATGTATCCGGCTTGGCAGCGGTCACGGAATACAGCGTGCGCGCCTACGCCACCAACAGCGCGGGCACCAGCTACAGCGAGGTGGGGACCTTCACCACCCAACCGGGCGTCGGCCGCAGCCACCAGCAGGAGTGGCGCTTCGCGAACTTCGGCAGCTACGCTTCCGAAGCTTCCGGTGAGGACGCCGCTGATCCGGACCACGACGGCCTGAGCAATCTACTGGAATACAGCCTCGGCCTGAACCCTAACGCCTCGGGTTCGCTCTCCGCCAGCCTTGCTCTCAACGGTGCGAATCTGGAATACACCTACTCCCGCAGCACCGCCGCCAAGGACAACGGGATGAGCTATCAGATCGAGTGGAGCGACACCCTCGAAGCCGGAAGCTGGAGCCGCGAAACGGTGAGCGAGCAGATCACCTCGACCGAGGGCGCGCTGGAAACGGTGAAAGCCTCCATCCCGGCCGGTGACACCGGCAAGCATTTCCTCCGCCTGCGGGTCGCCGCCGCCGGGAACTAACCGGCGCGGCGGTCCTGCCGTCACTATTCCGATCCCAAGCTGGTCCTCCGCGGCCGCCTTGGGATCGTTCGTTGCCGGCATGTCGTCAGTCGTCCATCATCCGGCTCGTCGAGAGGGTTGCGGCGGGCCACGCGAGATCGATCCCCGGCCTGTTTGCGGAGCCGCTGGTCATGCTGTAGGTCGGGTTGCCGGGCATTCCGCCCTGCGTGATGCTGTAGCTGGCCATGCTGGAAGGGGTTAGGTCGACGGCGGCCGTGCTTGCCGTTGGATCCGGGGATCCGCCATCCTCGACGATGGTCAACTCGTGTTCGGCGATCCGTTCGGATTCCAGATCCTGCGATCCGGTCTCCGGGAGATCGTCACGCATCGGGCTGAAGAGCCGGCTTCCCCTCGGGCGCGGCAGTCGGCCGAAAGCACGGATGAAGGGAGTCAGTGATAGACGAAGCTCCGCCCATTCCCTGCTAGGGGGGGTGGCGATCTCGTATAACCAGGTTTTCAGGTCGTGCTGGTCCGCCGTGGCCCCATCGCGGTAGATGCTCCACAACGTTTGCCGGTGGTGGTTGCAGAGCTCGATCAGAAGAAACAGGTCGTCATTGATTTCGTCCTTTCGGGTCGGGCTGTTGGAGAGATAGTTCGAGACGAGTCCGAGGAATTGTTCGGCGATTGACTTCTCGCAGCGGAGTCTTTTCAGGTTTCGCAGGGTCAGGTTACTGATCATTTCAGGTGTTCGAGTGAATTAAACCCTCTGGGGACGGGGTGATTCCAGATAAAGGGGGAGGGCGCAGTTACAGGCTGGATGAGGCTGGCGGACCGGCCGCGGCAGCGGCGAGGAATTTGAATATCGGGTGCATGCAAATGATGCATCTATCCCGCTATGACATCCTGCCGCCCTGTCAGGCGGACGAAGGCATCGGGACGACCCTCGGGATGCGCCGCATGGAAGCGATGTGCACCATGGCGGCGCCATCGTCAGCCGGGGCCGGATCTCAGGGATTGCGATCCCGGAAACGCCAGATCAGCGCCATCGTCAACAAGACACAGCTCAGTCCCACCGAGGTCGTCATCACCAGCGGAATGCCGTGGCCGGTGACTTTCAGCAGCATCGAGGAATAGAACACCGCGATCGAATAGGACCCCGCCCAAATCACCCAGGAAACCAGCGAGATGGAACCGCTGCTGCGGGTTTTGAGCAATTTCCGCCACTGCGGCACATAGGCGCACAGCGAGAGGATCGGCACGCAGGATTGTGCCGTGCCGGCGATTTTCAGCCACGTTTCCGATGTGATTCCCATGGGGCCAGTGTTGGTGCGGGCGAGCCTCCCGCGCAAGCCTCCACCTGCAATCGCGCGGCGTGGCGCGTCCGTGGGTTCAGCCGCCACGATATGGTTAGGCGGACGCGGGGAATCGACGCGGCTGGCGGGCTGGCGGGCGGTCCGCGGTGGCGGCCCCGGTCCGATCTAATCGACTCAGGTCGTTAGCTGCAAATTATGCATCTCCCGTTTCACGGTGAAATGGTCGACAAACTCGAACGGCGGCTGGTTAGCTCCGCATCCGTTTCTCCGATGCGTTCATTCCCGATCCCCATGCCCGCCACTACTCTGTCATCTCCCGCCGCGCGCCCCTTGGTGCGCCCGGCGCTCGTTCGTTGCCTCCTCGGCCTGAGTGCCCTGGCGGCTTTTTCCAGCGGCACGGCCCGCGCCGTCAATATCGAAACCGTGGTGGTCGGGAATCCGGGAAACACTCCGGATACCACGGGCTTCGGCGCGGTGGTGAGTTCCTATGCGCTTGGCAAGTATGAGGTCACCAACGCGCAATACGCCGCCTTCCTCAACGCCGTCGATCCGAATGGCAGCAACCCTTGCTGCATTTTCCACACCGGCATGCACAACGAGTCGCGCGGCGGCATCCTGTTCCAGTCCTATCAGGCCACCGGCGGCAAATACGCCGCCAAGTCCGACATGGCGACCAAGCCGGTGAACTTCGTGAACTGGTTCGACGCGGCGCGTTTCGCCAACTGGGTGCACAACGGCCAGCAGACCTTCCCATCCACGGCGGCGAGCGCGCCAACGCGGGAAACCGGTGCCTACACGCTCAACGGCGTGCTGTCCGGGGCGATCCCGCGCAACCCGGAAGCCAAATGGTGGATTCCCACCGAGGACCAGTGGTACAAGGCAGCCTACTACAAGGGTGGGGGAGTAACCGCCGGTTATTGGACCTATCCGACCGCGAGTAGTTTCGCACCGTCATCGGTGGGTGCGGATGCGGAGGGCGACGGACCCGGCAGCACCGGGAACAGCGCGAACTTCAACCGGGGAGCCGTGTGGAAACCTTCGACCGAAGAAAACACTTCCGCCACCGCCAACCCGACCACCGTCGGGACCAACGGCCGGGCCGGTGTCTACGGCACTTTCGACATGGGCGGCAACGTTTGGGAAATCAACGACGCGGTGTTTTCCAACGCACGCGGCCGCCGGGGCGGCGGCTATGACTCGACGGCGGACTTCCTCGCCTCCTCGTTCCGCGGCACCTCGCCCTTCAGCAACGACACCTTGGTTTCCAATGATGGCATTGTGACCTACACCCTCGCCACGATGCAGCAAGGCTTCCGTCTGGCCACCGGCATCGATCCCCGGTTCGAAACCACCTCGGTCGGCACCCTGTATTCCAATGCGGTCACGCTCACGTCCAACCTGGCCGATACCGGCGGGGCGGACCTCATCGAGCGGGGATTCATCCATGCGGACATCAATCAAAATGCCAATCCGTTGTTAGGCGGGTACTCCGTGACCAAGGTGGTGACTCCCGGCGTGAGCCAGGGAGTTTACAGCCAGATCATCAAGACCCTCACACCGGGCCGGACCTATGCCATCCGCGCCTTCGCCACCACTCCTGCCGGCACCGGCTACGGCGAGCTCATGGAAGCGACCACTCTGGACAGCGCTCCCAATGCCGCTCCCACCGACATCCTCCTGAGCTCGGCTTCCGTTGCCGAAGGTGGGGTTGCCCCGCTGATCGTGGGTTCGTTCTCCGCCGTGGACGGGAACCTCAACGACTACCACGGTTTCTCGCTGGCGGCCGGCGACGGTGCCACGGACAACTCCGCGTTCGCCATCCAGCGCAGCGGGGATGTCTGGAATCTGGTGCTCAACCAAGCCGCGAACTTTGAAAGCAAGGCCACCTATTCCATCCGGGTCTTCACCGCGGACAATGGAACCGGATTGTTGGGATTCTCGAAGGCGTTCACCATCGCCGTCACGGATCTCAACGAGTCACCGCTGGTGACCAGCCATGGTGGCGCCGCCAGCGTTTCCCTGAGCCGGGAGGAAAACCAGAGCGCGGTGACCACGGTGACCGCGACGGATCCGGATCTCCCGTCCCAGTCGCTGCTTTTCAGCATCTCGGGCGGCGCGGATGCCGCCGGTTTTACGGTCAATGGCGCGAACGGAGTCCTTTCGTTTGCGAAAAATCCGGATCGGGAAATCCCCACCGATGCGAATTTCGACAATGTTTACCAAGTGGTGGTGCGGGTGACGGATTCCGGCAGTCCTTCGAACTTTGCCGAGCAATCCTTCGCAGTGACGGTGACGGATTTACCGGAAGCGCCGTCGCTCACCGGGCTCGCGGTCTCCGGCCTGACCGCCACCAACGCGGCATGGGGTGCCACCGTCGCCGATGCCGGCGTCGGCGCGGTGACCTCGCGGGGATTCGTCTTCGCACCCGCATCGATCAACTCAAATCCCCTGATTGGCGGAACCGGCGTCACGCAAATCAGCGCGGGCAGCGGCACGGGCGCGTTCACCGCCAGCACCTCGGCGCTCACCGCCAATACCGATTATGTGGTCCGCGCCTACGCCCAGAACGCGGCGGGTCTGGGATACAGCCCGACCTCGGCCTTCACCACCGCGGGCACGGATGCGCCGCCCTTGTTCAGCTACGCCACTCCCCAGGAATTGCCGCTTTTGGTCACCATGCCCGAGCTCCGGCCCCGCCACACCGGTGGGCGCATGTCCGGCTCCCGGTATCGTCTCGTCAGCACCTGGGCGGGCAGCGGCACGGCCGGTGCCGCCGATGGCAGCGCGACATCCGCGGCGTTCAAACGGCCTTTCGGGATCACCCTCGATGCCGCAGGAAACGCCTACGTGGCGGATACCTACAACCACAAAATCCGCAAGATCGCCACGGATGGCTTCGTGACGACCCTCGCCGGTGACGGCTACGAGTTTTTGTGGAACGGCCGTCTCAAGAATGCCAATGGTACGGCGGCAAGCTTCAACTATCCCGCCGGCATCGCGATCGATCCGGCCGGCGCGAATCTCTATGTGGCGGATACGAACAACCACGTGATCCGCCGCATTTCCCTGACCTCTCCCTACGCCGTCACCACCTTCGCGGGCAGCACCACCGGCTGGCTTGACAACGCGACCGGCAGCTCCGCCAAATTCAAGGAGCCGAAAGGATTGGCGATCGATGCCGCCGGCGCGTTCCTCTATGTGGCGGACAGCGGCAATCACCGGATCCGCAAGATCAACTTGTCCACCGCCGCAGTCAGCACGGTGGCTGGCAGCGGGACCGCCGGCACTGCCGACGGGATCGCCGCCGCGGCCACCTTCAATGTGCCCACCGGCCTTGCGCTCAATGGCAGCGGCAGCCTGTTTGTGAGCGACTTCACCGGCCGGAAAATCCGCCGGGTCGATATATCGAACGCCGCGGTCTCCACCCTCGCCGGCAGCGGCACGGCGGCTTCGACCGACGGCACCGGCTCCGCCGCTTCTTTCAACGGTCCCCATGGCGTGGCGCTCGACGGTGCCGGCAACCTCTACGTGGCCGAAGAGCTTGGAAACGTCATCCGCCTGGTGACCCCCACCGGCCAGGTGTCCACCTTGGCCGGTGATGGCACGGCCGCCGCCGCGGATGGTGTCGGAACTGCCGCCACCTTCGACGGTCCCGCAGGCATCGCCGCGCATCCCAACGGATCGGTGTATGTCACTCATTCATCCGCCACCGCGACGACCGGCAACCTGATCCGGCGCATCAGCAT
>JBEDKU010000425.1:0-3427 GCA_041172045.1 Verrucomicrobiota bacterium
ATTTTCAACGCCACGCGGGGTGCGGGCTCCACCCATTTTTCGATTATCAGGTGGAGTTTTTCGTTGTCCCAGCGAACCCATTGCGCCTGGCCGCGGTCATCACCACCGGCACCGCTGACGACGTGCAATTGTCCGTCAGAAGGCTTCAAGGCCATCACCAGGCCTCCGCCGATCTCGACCCGGAAACCGGAGGGATAGAAGCGGTCCGCCGACACGAAGACCTCGGTGCCGCCGAGCTTGGCGTCCGGTTGCAGGTTCATTTCCAGGGTTCGCGTGGCGAAGTTGAAACTGTAGTCATCAAGGCGGCCCGCCACGACCAGCGGGCGCGGACGTGCCAGCGGATCGACAAGGTATTTCCGCTCGGTCCGGCCCACCGGACTGGTGTCTGAAAAGACCGCCCAGGTGTATTTGGTCTTTGATTTCTTGTTCTCAAGCGGCGAGCGCGAGCCGCAGAACCAGGCTTTGATCCCGCCGATGCCGCGGCGGTCGAGATCCCCGGCGGTCGCCTGATAGGCCTGGGTGTAGGACGCCTGCTTCGCTGCGTCGGAATCCACCGTTAGGGCGACTGACGGCCCCCATTCGCCAAGCAGCAGCGGTGCTTTGGAAAGCCCTGCCTCGCGCTCGTAGCGGTCGAGCGTCCCGCTCATCGTCTTCATGTCCGTGGTGTACATGTGCGGTGCGTAGATGACCCGGTCGCGCCCGAGCGGCTCCGTCATGGGCGTGAACGGCCCCACCCCTTGGCCCTTGTCCCTGAACAACGGTTGATAGAGCGCCCACTTGTCGGGGCTGACGGCATGCATCGCGTCCGCAAGACGGCGCAGGGTCGGCAGCAGGCTTTCACGGACGCAGCGTTGCTCGTCGGGATCCAACCCGCGTTGCGGCTCGTTGAGCAAGTCGTAGCCGAATACCGAAGGCTCGTCCCGGTAACGGATCCAGATTTTCCGCCATGCGTCCAGCAGTGCGTCCTGGCTGCCGCCGGTGTTCTTCCAGAGCGCGTCCCATTGCTCGCTGCCGAACGGGCTGATGCCATAAACCACCAGCTTGAAGACCGTCTTAAGTCCGGCCTCCCTGCCCAAGCGGACCATGTCATCGAGCTGCGCCGGATAGGCGGGATCCGCCTTGGCACCCGGCCAGCCGCCCAGCCGCCCGAGTGATAGACGGATCACCTGGAAATTGGCCCCCATGCGCACCATGCGGCGGTAGTCATCCGCGGTGTAGTGGATGACCCCTTTGCGATCCTCGGTGATCGCGACGTATCCACCCGGGACCAGTTCGCGTCCCTGACCATCCATCAGAGGGTGGGCGGCCGGGCCGGCGGGCGCCGCCAAGGGCGTCAGCGCCAATACCACCAGAAGGAGAAGCTTGGAGAGCAGGGGTGGGTTTTTCACCGGTGTTTTATGACATTTCATTTCTTCGCTGACTGCGAGCCGGTAAATGACCGCCGATTCATCAGGGTTTGGTCTTCCAGAAGGCGTTGCTTTTTCCGCCGGATTTGTCGATTTTCTCAAAGTCGCCTTTGGACATCTCGCCGACATGTCCGTCGAAATAGACTGCCAGGACCTTGTCCCCATGGCGGTAGGCGATTTCGCCATTGGCGGTTTTCGAGTCATTCGGATTTTCGAAGTTCCATTTGTAGCGGCTGTTGTAGGTGACGCGGAAATCGGTGGCGGTGGCGAAGGCCATGGTTTGGGTCGGATCGGGAATCTGGCTCAAGTTGTGGCCGGATTTGAGGTCGGGTTCGCCACCGAGCAGCAGGCCGGTGTCGTTCATGCCGTAGGAGGTGTAAACCCGGTCATACAGCGGCTTGCGGGCGCGCACCACCTTGGGGTCCAGCATACTAAGCGGGATTGCGGTGGGGTTGCTTTTCTCCAGATCCTCGGTTGGCCCGCCGGTCAGGCTGGAGAGGTATGTCACGTCTTGGAACCAGCGGGTGGGATTGCCGTTCTCGTCATTGGCCCGGATCGGAACGCATTTGCCGTTATGATCGGTGGCGTAGGTCACGTTCGCGATTTGAAGTTGGCTGAGATTGCGGATGGAGGTCGCTTTGCTGGCCATGTCCCGGACCCTGTTCGTTCCAAAAAAGGCCAAGGTGGCGAGAGTGGCGATGATCACGATGACTACCAGCAGTTCGGTGAGGGTGAACCCAGATTGGATTCCCGCGCGTTGGTTTTTGCAATTGGAGTTTTTCATGGGTTGATGATCCGGTGTCGAATGGGTGAAATTCGCTATTTGACGCTGGGAATTTGGCATGGTCTCCACCTGGATGTCCATCCCGCAACCGGGTGGAATCGATCCCCCAACCGGGTGAGCATGCCGATGATCGGGATTGATCCGGCGATTTCCGGCAGGGTGGAAAAGATTCATCTGATAGGTTCGCGCCATGAGGTGCCTGATGCGATCAACGGCACTGCCTGGCACTGCCTGGGCCTGCGAGAAAGATCAGTTTCGGTTTCCTGACCCTTGCTGGCGCCAGTCAGTGGTAAGCCACGGCGTCAGCGCGCTCTTGAGGACCGGGCGGAACCGGAAAGCAGCTCGGCGGGATGGAACCGCCGCGCCGCTGTGAGGAGTCTAACCAATCGCCGTGAGGCGGCGGGTGGTTTACGGTATCTGAACCGCCTTGAGGCGGGCGAACTTCTTGGAGTCCGGCGATTGGATCACCGTCAGAGTCACCGTGTCGGTGCCCACGCTCGGGGTGTCCTGGGCGACTGTCACGCCGGCGGTCGAGCCAAGGGTATCGGCTCCGACGGTGTAAGCCGTCGGCCATGAGGCAAGGGTCGTGCCCACGTCGATCGAGAGCGCGGTGTTGGCGTTGATCGACGCCTGGATGCGCTTGAAGGAGAGGATCATATTGCCGCCGAGGGTGGAGACCACCGGCAGTTTGTCGAGCGCGCTGACGCCTGGACCGGATGCTCCGAGAATCCAGGCGAGACCGTTTTTCACGCCGTCGCCGTTGGCATCGGCGTCGAAGAGCGCGCCACCGGCCCAAGCCTCGTACTGTGTCTGGATGGTGGTGATGGTGGTTGAGCCGGTGTGCAGCGCGCCGTCATCCACGGTGAAGGTCAGGTTGCTGCCTGCGACGGTCGGTGTCACGCTAACGCCGCTCAGGACCCCTAAGATAAAGGTGCCCGAAGTGCCGGTGAAACCACCAGTGCCGCCGAAGGTGACGGTGCCGGTGAAGCCGGTGACGGTGTTGTTGGAAGCGTCCTGCGCGGTGAGGGTGATGCCGGTGATGGGCGTGCCGATGGTTTGTGGCGAGCCAATCGCGGAAATGGCGAAGTGATCCAGCGGGCCGGGGCCGCCGCCGCCAGCGACGAGGTAGCCGCTGCTATCCAGCGTGTAGGTGCCGGCGCCAAGGCCATTGACGCTGATGAGGGCGAGCTGGGCGGGAATAAGCCCGCCGCTGGTAGTGCCGAAGCGAACTGATGTC
>JBEDKU010000426.1:0-7571 GCA_041172045.1 Verrucomicrobiota bacterium
GCCGAGCCCAAGCAGACGTCCGCCGTGTTGGTCAAAAACCTCCGCCCCTTTGGCACCGGGGGAGCCATCAAGCCCGCCGCCGCCACCCCTGCCGCAGCTCCGATTTCCGCAGGCTCCGACAGCACTTTCTCGCCCTCTATCGGCGGTGAATTGCTCGATCTCTCCAAGCCCGACGCCCTCAGCAGCTTCGATCACAGCGACTCCACCGCCGTCCTCGAGAACGGCAAGATCAAGGTCACTTTCGCCGCCGGCTCCAACTACCCGAACATTCAATTCCCCGTTCCCAAAGGCGGCTGGAATCTCGACGCGTTCGGTTGCATCGAAGTGACCATCACCAATCCCAACGACCGCAAGGTCAACGTCTTGCTGCGCGTCGACAATCCCGGTGATTGGAAAACTGAGCCTTGGAACACCGAGAACACCCCGGTCAACGCCGGCGAAACCAAGACCGTCAAAGTCACCTTCGGGCAGCAAAACGGCGCCCCCGCCTTCCCGCTCAACCCCAAGCGCGTTGCTGGAATCCAGATCTTTCTCGAAAGGCCCAAGGCGGACACCGTCCTCATCCTCTCTAACCTCAAGGCCGCCGGCAGCCCCGCCGCCAGCGTCGGTGGCGGCGCGCTCACCTCACCCGCCGACCGCGATGTTCCCGCCACTCCACCCGCCTGGCTCGGCAAGCGCCCGCCGGTTGAGGGCGACTGGGTGCAGACGCTCGATGAAAACTTCGACGGCGACAAATTGAACGACAAACTCTGGACACCCCGCTTCCCGTGGAACGGCCCACAACCCGGCCAACTCCAGCGCTACGCCCCGGAAAACGTCATTGTGGGAGACGGCCTCGCCAGCTTCAAAGTTGAGAAACGCCAGGGCCACGAGAACAACGACCCCAAGCTCGGCACCCGCGAGTTCACCTCCGGCCTCATCCAGAGCTACGACAAGTGGACCCAACTCTACGGCTACTTCGAAGCCCGCGTCAAACTGCCCGCCGCCCGCGGTCTCTGGCCCGCCTTTTGGATGATGCCCGACCGCGGCCCGTCCGCCGGCAGCGAATCTTGGAAACGCCGCGATACCGGCACGGGTGCCATGGAAATTGATATTCTCGAGCATCTCACCGAATGGGGCCCCGGCCGCAACAACGTCGCCCTCCACTGGGACGGCTACGAAGCGAACCACCAGAGTTGGGGCACCACCCAGATCTACTTCGGTCCCACCCCGGACGGCTGGCACAACTTCGGCCTGCTCTGGGAGCCCGGCAAATTCACCTGGTTCATCGATGGTAAAAAAGTCGTCGAATACGCCAACGAGCGCGTTTCCAAAGTCCCGTCCTACCTCAAGCTCAACGTCCAGACCGGCGGCTGGGCCACCAAGGACATCGACGTCTCGAAACTTCCCGACTATTTCAAGGTCGATCACGTCCGCGCTTGGCAGCTGAAGAGCCGGAAGTAATCAATGCGGTTGATCTCCCTCACTCCCAAGCCCGGTGCTAGGGAGTGAGGACGAGTAAAATCAAGATAGTCGCGGTTCCCGTCACCGCGGCGTCTTCATCAGCCGGCTGAGGGCGATGTCGGGAGCCGGTCCACGTGCCAGTCGAAGTAGAGGCAATTCCGATACTTTCCATGAATGGGTTCGGGAGGTTGAAGACTTTTCCATCACGCCGTCGTGTTTTTGTGATCCACCTCGTGGAAGACCTTGTCCTTGTCCGGGTCCACGATGTTGTCAAGCATGCGTCCCTGATAGCTTCCGCCGTCGGGCTTCGTGCCCGACCATGGGGAGAGGGTGGATTCGATGTGCCACCGCGGTATTTTACGGAAGTGTTCAGCAGGACGCTCGACGCGCCGGGCTTGCCGTCGGCTAACAATGCCGGCCATGCGAAGCTGGCGTCGAAGGTCATCAGCGCGGGTTGGGGTGACCAGGACGATGATTCCGGCGCACCGAGATACTCACCGAGATATTTTTGAAGCCGGCGGTCGTCCCGGTGATACCAAGGTCCTTGTCCGACGAACAAAGTTCCATACGAGGCAGAGGTGAGTAGGCGGCCATTGAGTTTCCGGTCGTAGATGATCAGCGCGGAACCGATCTGGCTCATCTTGGTCATGCAAACCGCCGAACTCGCGGACCGCCGCATGTTGGCGATCGTCATCATCGACAGGGCTGCAAGAATCACGATGACGACGAGGACCTCGAGCAGCGAGAAACCACGGAGTCCGCGACGGGCGTGACATGTCGCTTGTCACGAGAGCTGCCAATTTTCCGACGCCGGTGTATTAGGCCACCACCCGGGTCCGCTCGTCGTAGTCGGGGGTCATTTCTAGCTACAAGCCGCAATACGGCACCGACCACATCGAGGTGCAGACGAAGTATCCCATCCCGACGCACACCAGATGGGTCACGACGCCCGTGGTATCCCACTGCATCGGAGGAAACCAGAGCAGGGGAAACACCAATGCCGATAGAACACTGCCGATCGCAATAAACGGCGTCCGAGACCGCATCCCAAACCCTGAAAACCATCAGTAGCACACCCAGAAGGGCGGGATTCAGTCCGAGACCGATATTGAAAAACGGCAGGAACAGCGTGCCGGTAGGGAGCTGGGTGGCGAAATTCTCGAATCCGACGCCCGTGGCAAACGCGAGTTTCAGACCGGTGGAAACCCGATCATCCTCGCTGATTTGCGAACGTTCCGGTGGGGTTGACTCGGGAGTCTCGGTTTCTGCGGGTTTGTATTCATGGGCAGGTCCTGCAAAGGCGGTCCGATTCAATTCACCTGCAACCGGGCTGAGCCCCATGTGCATGCCTGCTTGAATCTCGACGTCTCGCAATAGATAAAAGACAAAGCATTTGCACAGCACGCGTTCGAGCCGTCAAAGGAATTTTCCGTGTTCCGTGAAATTCACCGGAAATCAGCTCAACGCCAAAGCCTGCGCCGGTGAATCCTGCCGCTCCTCGACCAGTTCCAACTCGGGCAACGCGGCCATGAAGGCCGGCGTATGCTTACCCGCTCCACCACAGGATCCGCGGACCACGGTTTGCAGGCGCGGCGGCTCTTTCGATTGCGCCACCTCGCCACGGCCCAAGGCCCTGGCGGACTTCAGCAACCACTGGCCGATGTAATTGAAATCCTGACAAATCGTCGTCAGCGCCGGGTCGCAGAGCAGGCTGACCTCGGTGTTGTTATAGCCCGCGATCACGAAATCGTTAGGCGCGCTGAGCCCGAGCTTGTGCATGGAGGTCATGAAGCGAAACGCGTGGGTGTCGTCGTAACAAACCACGGCGAGATCGCCGCGGTATTTGACCCAGCGCTCCGCCAACCGGTCCATGGAGATCGAATCCGCGCCGACGAAGCCACAGGTGTTTTCGAGATGCTCCGAGGCGACAAAGTGGGAGTAGCCGCTGAGTTTTTGCTGCAACACCGTGTCGCCCGGCGAATCCGGCCCTAACAACGCGATCCGCTCATGTCCGAGCAGGCGGAAATAGCGGCACAGCGCCGTCGTGAAGCGAATGGACGATGATCCGTAAACGTGTGGGTCTTCGAAGCAATTGTCCTCAAGCCCGGGAATCGGCATCGGCAGGCTTACCGACACCGGCAGCGCTTTGACAAACGCAGGCAGTGCTTTCGCGTTCTCGATCGGGAACCACGGCAGGATCAGTGCGGAGCAACCTTCCTCGACCAACTGCCTGGCCTGTTCGATGCCCTTCTCGTCAAACGAAGTGATCCAAGTGGAGCGCAATTCCACGGATTTCTCCAACGCCGCTTGAGACAGGGCTTGAAGCACCTTGTTCGCGTAGTCGTCGCCATTTTGATAGATCAGGACGCCCACCCGGTTTTCCCGCTTGGGCATTGCGGAGACGCTTTTGTTGCCGGGCACGTCCGTCACAAAGGTCCCGCTTCCGACCCGTCTTACGATCAGGCCGTCGTCCGCCAGATTTTTCAACGCGCGGCGCACCGTGAGGAAATTGCACTTGTAGCTGACGGCAAGGTCCCGCTCGGAGAGCAGCTTGGAACCCACCGGCAGGGTTTTGACCAATTGGCGGATTTCGTTCTCAATTTTCTTAAATTTAAGCTGATGTATGACTGGTGGTTGCCCCATGATCGAAGTGCGCCGAGGCGGCTTTTGTTACCGGAATACTATAGCACTTTGCGCATGAGGCAAGCCTCGATTCCGGTATTTGAAGCCCCCGGAATATGGTCTGGTGAGCCGCAACTGGACGTAATCTCCACCAGTTGGTCCGACAGGGGCCAGAGTCCGGATGGCAACCGTCCGGGTCACTCCTTTCGGATTGACCGTCGTGCTCTTCAAGGCGGTTTGTTTCGATCCGGAATTCCACGTTGCCATGTGGCTCGAAACCTCCGCGACGTAGGTGACGTCCGTCGCCGAAATCACCTGGGTATAAGTCAACGTGAGATGCTCGTCGCTTTCGATGGTGATCAAGCCGCCAACGGGCATTCCGCCCCAACCCTCCACTTTAGGATCAAGGTGGTTGTATTTGTCAGGGCCGGCGTCGGTTTGGTTCCACCCGTGGTCTGGGCGTAGGTAAGGCATTTTCCCCAGATGCTTTAAAATTACTTTTTAAGTGACTTATTCCGCACCGCGGTGAGACCTCTCCGAAGTCACCAACCGGGGCACCTTGTTGGTCAGTGTTTGATCTCAGCAAAGTTGATCATCACCGCTTCGAACTTGTCCTCCTGGTCCGAAGCCCGGATGAAATAGGCGCGATCCCCATCGCTTGAATACGACGGGTTCACATGAGCGACCCAGGTCCACGTGATTTTCGCGTTCTGCCATTCCGCCAGCAACGCGTATGGCTCCTTCCGGCCTCTCTTGTATAGATAGACTCTCGTGAATCCATCCTGCTCCGGTTCGTAAAACGCGCTTTCTCCTATGTACCACTGCCGGTCCGGCGAGGCCCCGACGTGGGTGGATCGGCCTCCCAACATTTCAAGTTTTTTGCCCAAGAGATCGTAGCGGTAGAAATTCTTCTCCGGATCGTGGGTGTCCACGCCGAACATGTCGGTGTCGTCAAACCAGACGGCATGCATGGGTCTTTCCTTCACCCAGCGGATACCGATTCCGTTGGCGAAGACGAAGCCGTGGATCGACTCCCAGCCCTTGTCCGCCGGGAGGGGATATCGATAGTCAAACATGATCTTGTCATTGGCTGGATTCGATTCGACGTGCAGGATCTTTGCCTCGGTTTTCGGGACCGTCGGGTTCTGCGCGGCGAAGGCTTCGATGAGTTCCGCCTTTCCCACAACGCGGGTGATTTCTCCGGTGAGACAGTCCAGCCTATGGATGCCCTCGCGCTCGGGGACGAGAGGGGTTCGCGTGTCGTCGATGGTCAACCGCCTTGAGTTGCAGATCGAGAAATAAAGAATGTTGCCAAAGGATTTGTGTCCCAGTTCACCTTCGATGAGACCGAAGACAGATTTGTTAGTGTTAATATCCCATAGCACGAAATCCTTGAACATGCCCACCTGGAAGGCGATCAGCGAATTGTTGATCCAAATGGCATTCACCCCATTGTGATTGTTGCACGATGCTTGGTAAATTTTTCTGGTTTGACCCGTTTCCCTGTTTTGAATCATCACATCCGTCATGACCGGAACACCCCGGTGGCCGTCCCTGACAACCTCTGAATATTTGATGAAACAGATGTGTTTACCGTCCGGACTCTCCGGACTGGTATCGTAGATGCTGATCGCGGTGCTCTGGTTGCATTGGTGAACCGGCCTGACATGTTTCGAGTAGTCAAACATGGCTTCGGCGTGCACGCATTGTGCCATTATCAGGCAGGTGGATGCGATTCGTGAAATGTTCATGAGATGCTGGGGATGGCTTTTAAAATTGGCGTATCACGTTTATTTGGCTCGGGTCCGCAGTGCTGCCAGTTTCGCCAACTCCCGAGCGCCCAGCGCCCGATCAAACACCGCGACACCGGCAATCCAGCCGGTGAAGCCGACGTCCCGCGAGCTGTGAATCACGCGGCCGATGGTAAAGGGACCGCCGCTGGACGCGTCTTTCGGCGCGTAGATGCCGTGAGGATACCACCACGGGTTCAGGCGGATGGCGACGAGATCCCGACCGGTCTCGATGAACTTTCCGCCACCTCCCTTGCGCAGGATGACCTCGATTTTGGTATAGGCATGTTCACGCAGCTCGATGCGTTCATCCGCCGACTCCCGGAGTATTTTGATAGATATGGGTTCGCCTTCGGGTGGGTTGTAGCACGAGGCCTTCGGGAAATCCGCATCCTCCCCATCCTGCTCTCCCGGGACACGATTGAAATGGCCCTGCATGTAGGCGTTGTAAGCGTGGCGCAGGTGCCCGTCCTCCTTTGGGTTGTCCAGCCAGCAATCACCGGAAACGCCGTTGAGCCAGCCTGTTAGCTCGTCGGTGGCGTCGTCGAAGGTCATTGCAAAACACTGCCACGCGCCGTCGATCACTCCGGCTGGCGAGTCCGAGGGAACTTCGGGCGAAAGGCCGGAGGAATTGCACTTGTGAAGCGCGTATTTGTATTCAAAGGATCCCGCGCCATTCTCGGAGATATGACCGCAGGCACTGCCGCTTTTGTTGAGCCCGGCGAAGAGCGCGTATTGGCGTTGCCCTCTCTCGACTTTCTGAAGGCCCTTCGTTTCCTCCTGCTTCAAGTCGGTACCCTCATGCCAGATCCCCGCGAGCGCGTGATTGCCGCTCTCGCGAATGGCCCAGACGACGACGCTGACCGATTTGTCCGCCCCCTTGATATCCAGCGGCGTGTCGTGCAGCCGCGACCGCGGCACTGACAGGAGCGGGCGGAACGTCGCATCCTTCTCATTGCGGAATAGGATCGCATTTCCAAATGGACCGCGACCGAGCATGGGAAAATCCTCGTAGGTGGCATCGCGTCCTTCACCCCAGAATTCCTTAACGTAGTTTCCGGCATCGAGCGGGAAATCATTCGCCGAACCGGCGGGCACGTGCGCGGTGAAGCGCCGGATGCCGGCGGGCTCGCGCTTCACAAAATCCCAGAAGGCGACACAACCGGGGGTATTGACGACCGTCGCAACACCGGGGTCCTCTGCGGCGGCGGGGGTCGCGGAGAGAACGGAAAACAGCGGTAAAAACAACAGGTTTTTTGCAGTATGGGCTTTATTCACAGAAGCGTTTGGGCGCGGGTACGAACCTTGGAGGAGGATCCGATGGGCGCTTCGGGTTTTGGTGCAACTCACTCGCTTGGTTTGCTGGAAAAAGCATAGCAATCGCCGTTGTTTTGGCGAGAAATTTTTAAGTGCTGTAATTTATTTTTAAGACATCTTGCCAAGCCGATTCCATTTGCTATAGGCGCCTTCCGCGATTCGCGGTTTTGAATCACGCTTCGATCTAAATACCATGCAACCACCCATTCTCCGCAAGGCATGCCTCGCCGTCAGTCTTGGCCTGATGGCGCACGGCGTCATCGATCCCGCCGCGGCGGCTCCCGAGAAAATCCGCGTCATCCTCGACACCGATGCCAACAACGAGCTCGATGACCAGCATGCCATCGCCTATCTACTATGCAGCGGTGAGACCTTCGACGTCGAGGGCATTACCGTGAA
>JBEDKU010000427.1:0-4883 GCA_041172045.1 Verrucomicrobiota bacterium
TTTCGTACAAGTGCGGATTGTACCAAAATGAGGTAGCCCTGAGACGAAGACGCCCCTTGCGGCGGGCCGCGTCATCCGGCTAGTGTGCCATTGGACTCTCGCCGGAGGCTTCGCCGAGGTGGGAGAGGTGCTCCGGCAGGAATTTCTTGAAGCGGGTCTTGTCGATGGCCTTCATGTAGGCTTCCTCGGGCGAGATCATGCCTTCGCGGAGTTTCGACCAGATCGATTCGTCCATGAACTGCATGCCTTCGTTTTTGCCGCCGGTGATGACGTCGTAGAGTTTCTGGGTGGCACCTTCCCGGATGATGGCGGCCACGGCGGGCGTGGCGAACATGATTTCGTGCACGGCGGTCCGGCCGGGCTTGTCGATGCGCTTGCAGAGCAGCTGGGCGACCACGCCCCGCAGCGAGGCGGCGAGCATGGTGCGGACCTGCGACTGCTGGTTCGCGGGGAACACGTCGATGATCCGGTCGACGGTCTTGCGGGCGTTGTTGGTGTGCAGGGTGCCGAAGACGAGCAGTCCGGTTTCCGCCGCGGTGAGGGCGAGCGAGATGGTTTCCAAATCGCGCATTTCCCCGACGAGAACGATGTCCGAGTCCTCCCGCAGGGCGGCGCGCAGGCCGTCGGCGAAGGAGGGCGTCTGGATGGGCACCTCGCGCTGGGTGATGATGGATTTCTTGTTGCTGTGGACGAACTCGATGGGCTCCTCAACCGTGATGATGTGGCGGTTGAAGTTGGTGTTGATGTAGTCGAGCAGGGCGGCGAGCGTCGTGGACTTGCCGGAGCCGGTCGGGCCGGTGACGAGCACGAGGCCGGCGCGCATGTGGCCGAATTCCTTGACGACGTCCGGCACGCCGAGGCTTTCCAACGAGGCGATTTCCGTAGGGATGAGCCGGAACACGGCGGCGAGGCCGTTCTGTTGTTTCAGGTAGTTGCAGCGGAAACGGGAGTCCTCGTCCATTTCGTAGGCGAAGTCGAGGTCGCCGCCTTCGAGGTAGTTGTGGAAGGCCTTGGCGTCGCAGATTTCGGCGAGCAGTTGCTTGAAGGATTCGCCTTCGAGGACCGCCTGATCGGGAATGGGCGTGACCGCGCCGTGGACGCGGATCTTCGGCACCTGGCCTTCGGATAGATGGAGGTCTGAGCCCTTGGTGGCGATCAGGTAGCGGAAGAGGGTGTCAATCTTGGCCATGTGGAATTTGAAACGGGTTTTCTCGGAAATGGGGCGGTTAAGACTCGAAGAACGCCTTCATCTGGCTCTTGTCATCCGAGCGGAAGAGCGTCTCCTCGCGGGAAATCAAGCCCTTGATGTAGAGTTGGCGGAGGGACTCGTCCATGGTGATCATGCCGACGTTCTTACCGGTCTGCATGACGCCGGGAAGCATGAAGGTCTTGCCCTCGCGGATGCAGTTGGAGACGGCCGGGGTGTTGACGAGCAGTTCGAGCGCGAGCACGCGGCCGTTGCCGTCGGCGCGGGGCACGAGTTGTTGGGAAAGGATGCCGCGCAGGGATTCGGAGACCATGATGCGGATCTGGTCACGTTGGTCGGTGGGGAACACATCGAGCACCCGGTCGAGCGGGCGCGGGGCGTTGCCGGTGTGGAGGGTGCCGAGCACCAAGTGACCCGTTTCCGCGGCGGTAAGGGCGAGCTGGATGGTTTCGAGGTCGCGCATTTCCCCGACCATGATGACGTCCGGATCCTCACGCAGCGCACCACGCAGGGCGCGGGCGAAGGACTCGGTATGCTTGTGGACCTCGCGCTGGTTGACGTGGCAGCCCTTGGACTCGAAGACGTATTCGATGGGGTCTTCGAGCGTGAGGATGTGGTCCTCGCGGTCGCGGTTGATGAAATCGACCAGCGCGGCGAGGGTGGTGGACTTGCCGGAACCGACGGCGCCGGTGACGAGCACGAGGCCGTTCTGATAGCGGGTGAGGGGCAGGATGTGCTCGAGCGGCAGGCCGATGTCCTCGAGGGTCTTGATCTTGTCGTTGATGATCCGGAAGACCATGTCGTAGCCGAGGCGCTGTTTGACCACGGACGCGCGGTAGCGGCCGTTGGCCGAGGAATAGGCGAAATCGATGTCGCCCTGAGTTTGAAGCCGGTCCCATTCCTTGTCGCCGAGAAAGGAGCGCGTGAGTCGCTCGGTGTCCTGCGGGGTCAGCGGCTGGTGGTCCTCCCAGATTGGGGAAAGTTGTCCGAAACGCCTCCAGGCCGGTGGATAGGAGGTGGGAAGGTGGATGTCCGAGCAATCGTAATCGCGCCCGAGTTGGAGGTATTGATCGACGTGATCGAGGACCTGGTGTGCTGACATGAGAAGGGTTTAGGCAGGTTGGAGTGAAAGAGGAGGACCTTAGTGAGGGTGGTTTTCCAGCGGGTTTGCGCGCTGTGCCGCAAAGTAGTGTTTCACTTGGTCGGTCAACCAGACTTTTGCGAACGGCCGGACCGCGGTCAAGGAGAGACCGAGCAGGGTGAGTGGTAAACCGCGGCGTTTCTTCTCCGGGACCGGTTGGCTCTGGGATCTGCGGCCGAAAAGCAGGCTGGCCGCGAATCCTGAGGCCACCGAGCCGACGAGCCAGCCGGTGGGATGGCTCTTGAGCGAGTTGCGGAGCCGGGCGGGCACGTCCAGCCGCTGGCGCAGCAACTCCGCCTCGTCTTCCAAACTGGAGCGGGCGGAATCGCTCAGGCGGATCAATCGCTCGATTTCTTGTCTTTGTTGAAGTTTTCGATCCATTCTCGATCCTTTTTGAATTCAGCTCGGGTGACGGGAAACGCCGGGTTTCCCGAGGATTTGGCGGACTGTGCCAGTACGATACCAACAAGCAGGTGGAGTGTTGCCAGCCCGATAGAGATCCAGTCCCACGGCCAGCCCGACGTTCTGGAAATGAGGGAAACCCCGGCGGCTAGCAACAGCGCCCAAGTGAAAAACACACAGGCGCACGCCGCGCCAATCAACGCGGTCCGGCGGCCTGCGGCTTGGGCGGCGTCCTTGGATTCCAACTCGATCAGCGCCAGACGGGCGGCGACCAACGCCATTAGGGCCTCGCGCCAGTTGGCGCGGGTTGCTCCGGACTGTCGGAACCCGTGCCCGGTGGTCTCACCGGGGGATATCGGACCAGTGTCAGATGATGGATTCATGAGACGGGATGGAAACTCACCTGACGACAGGCACCGCGTCTCAGCGGCGGACGATCAAGCCGATCAGGAAGCCCGCTCCGAGGGCGCTCAGGACGCACTTGGTGGGGTTCTGCCGGATGTAATCTTCCGCGGTGATGTGCAGTTCCTTGGCCTTCACGCGGGTGTCCTGCCACTGCTCGTTGGCGGATTCCTTGAGGTGCTGGGCCTTGTCCGTGGCGGCGCTCTTGAAGGCGGTGGCCTTTTCGGTGGCGGTGGCCTTGAACTGGCTGGCACGGTCGGTGGCGGTGTCGCGGAACTGTTGGGCGGTCTCCAGAGCGCGGTCCTTTAGGGCGGCGGCCTTTTCCTCGGCGGTGTGAACGAATTCACGGGCCTTTTCACCAGCGGCGACACGGAGGTCGTTGGCCGCCTGGGCGACGGACGGGGTCTGGGTGAATCCGGCTTCCGGATCGAGGCTGTTAGCGGTTGAGAATGGATTGGACATGGGGGTTGGCTTTCTGTTTCAGGCGAATCCTCATGAATCGCCCTTGTGGGAAAAAAACTAGGGCTTTCCGCGGTCGAGCGCAAGCGGTGTCTTGGAAAAATGTCGTGGAAATTTCCAATCACCGCTCGCGGGTGATGACCTTGGCCCTCGGCGGATCGAGCAGAATGTCGTTTTCAATTTCCGGCGGGGGGCTGAACTTCATGCTCTCCCAGCGGGTGTCTTTGAGCGGTCCGGTGCCATGGAACTGGAACAGGCCGGAGAACGGTCGCAGGGGCAGGGTGAGGAGTCCTAGCAGGCCGCGGGCGTTCATCCGCATCGTCATGTCGAGCGTTTGTTTTTTCATGTCCACCGAACCGGTGCCGGCGAAGTTCAGGGAATTGGTGGAGGTCTGGAAATCGGTGGTGCTGAGGACGCCGCCCTCGATGCGGAAGGTGCAGAACGCGTTCCTAGCCCGCTGGAAGCCGGCGTTTTCATCGTTCAGCACGCCGCCGAGCAGCGGGGTGAGCGGGCCGAACATGGGCACGGAAAAAAGCTCGGCGTCCTCCAGCGCAAGCAGGCCGGAGCCGGCCATGGTTTCCACCTTGCCGTCGGTCAGGGAGAAATTGATCCGGCCGGTGACGTCCCCGCCGCCTTTCATCTGGAAGCCGTAGGTGGAGGTTAGATCCGGGATCGAGAGCTTGGTCCAGTTCAACTCGCCCTCCAGTCGGCCGCCGCCGAGGTATTCGATTTCCCCGGCGACCGGGCCGTCGAAGGCGTCGAGTTTCAGGTTGCCGACGGTCACCCGCTCGCCGCGGATGGCGACCTGGCCGCTGGGGCTGCCGAGCGTCAGGTTCTTTTCGAGGAACTGATAGTCGGCGGGCTGCTCCGAGCGGAAGGAAATGTTGAGGGCGGTACGTCCCTGCGGCGTGACGTCCACCACGCCGGACGCCTTCATGTCCGGCGGTTGGTGGAAGCGATATTGTTCGAGCGAGTCCGCCACCTTGGGGGCGAAAAAGCGCACCATCGGCGCGGCCCAGATTTCCCCGCGCACGTCCTCGACCTCCACGAGTTTCGCCGGCGCGTCGTAGCGGATCCTGCCGACTTTCGCGGTGCCCTCGGCGGCTCCGTTGAAGGTCTTGTGCAGGATGTATTTCGAGTAGTTGAAGACCACGGTGCCCTCGTAGAAATCCAGCTCGTGGTGGTTCAGGGAAAATTTGCAGCCGGCGGAATTCACCGGGACTCCCTTGTAATCGAGGTTTTTCACCGTGCCGGATCCGGTGTAGGCCCATG
>JBEDKU010000428.1:0-22766 GCA_041172045.1 Verrucomicrobiota bacterium
TTTCAACACCTCCAACGAGATCCTCGTCCGCTACGAGAACTACGCCCTCGGCAAGGCCCTCGGCGCACGCGAGCCGTTCATCGGCACCACCCGCGTCAAAATCGAAAACCTCGTCCAGGGCTACAAGGACAGGATTCTCGACAATCGCATCAGTGCGCAAAAACCATGAGGTATCTGATATTCCTGCTGCTGGGCACCCGGCTTCTTCAGGCGGAGCCATCGGGCGTGCTCGCCAAAATCGGTGAGATCGAGGTCTCCGGCATGGAAATCCGCGAGAACATCGCCGGCCTTGATTCGCAACAGCAGGCGGTCTTCGCCGACGATCCCGCGGCGCTCGGGCAGTATGTCCGCGCGCTTCTGATCCAGCGCCTCGTCCTCAAGCAGGCGCTCGATCAGAAGTGGGACCAGGACCCCGCCGTCATTGCCAGGCTCGTCCGCGCCCGCGAGACTACGCTCACCGAGAGTTTTCTTCAAAAAGCTTCCGCCGCCGATCCCGGCTACCCCAGCGAGGCCGAGCTAACGGCCGCCTACGAGTCCGCCAAATCCAAGCTACTCGTCCCCCGCACCTACAAACTCGCCCAGATCTACATCGCCAGCGACAAGGCCAAGCTCGACCGCGCTCTCAAACAGCTCAAAGCAAAAAACGCCGACTTCGCCGCCATCGCCCGTGGAAACAGCGAGGAAGCCGCCAGCGCCGCCCAGGGCGGGGAAATCGGCTGGCTCACCGAAGATCAGGTCCAGTCCGAGATGCGGGCGACGCTTCCCAAGCTTGCCCTCGGCTCCGTTTCCGAACCCATCCTCCTCAAGGACGGCTGGCACGTCCTCAAGGTCCTCGACATCCGCGAAGCCCGCACGCCCGCTTTCGATGAAGTGCGCGAAAATCTCATCGTCCAACTTCGTGCCGAGCGCACCCGCAGCAAGCGCCAGGAATACCTCGCCGGGCTGATCAAAGACCATCCGCTGGCCATCAACGAAATCGAGCTCTCCAAGCTCGCCGCCAAACCGTGAGCGCACCGCCGCCTCCATTTTCCACCGCATCCGTCCCATGAAGCCCAAACGATTTTATTTCCGCAGCACCTCGCTGTTCAGCGCCCCGCTGCGGTGCGGCGCACCCGTCTTCATCGGCTTCACCGTGCTTATCAGCGGACTCGGTGCCGAAGCGGGCGACCTCCTGCGCGGCGGCGCGGGCGGATCCAATGCGAGTGGCGCGCCACGGCCGGGAGCCGCCGGCGGAGCGTCCGCCGCCACCGCCACGACTGCCGCGCGGGCGAACGCAAAAGACACCTTGGCCCGCACCACGCGCACGCTTGAAGCCGTCCGCGCCATGCAGAACGCCGCCCGCAACGCGGCGATCAACGGCGCTAACAACCTCGGCCCGAACCCGAAAAACCCTGCGGTCCGACTTCCCAATGTGCCTAATGGTCTGGTCGGCGGCGGACTTCAGGTCAACCCAGGCATCGCCACCGATCCCACCAAATGGGCGGGCGCGGAGCTCCCTGTCGAGACGGTTTCGGGCGGGAAAACCACCGTTACCATCAAGCAGACCGGCCTGCAGGCCCTGCTCAACTGGGAGACGTTCAACGTCGGCAAGCAGACCACCGTCTATTTCGACCAAACCGCCGGCGGAGCCAATGCCGCGCAGTTGGTCGCATTCAACCAGATCAGCGACCCGAGCGGCAACCCCACCCAGATTCTCGGCTCCATCCGGGCGGAGGGACAGATCTATCTGCTCAACCGGAACGGCGTCATCTTCGGCGGCAGCAGCCAGGTCAACGCCCGCGGACTGACGGTCTCCTCGCTGCCGATCAACGAAAACCTGATCGGACCGGGTCTCCTCAACAACCCCGACGCGCAGTTCCTCTTCAGCGGCCTCGACATCCCCGCCGGGAAAAACGGAACCGCCGCCTTCACCCCCGAAAAGCCCCTCACCGCCGACGGAATGTATGGCGACGTGATCGTCCAGAAAGGCGCGGTTCTCACCAGCCCGTCCAACGCCGCGAAAGTCGGCGGGCGCATCACCCTGGTGGCACCTAACATCATCAACCAAGGCAGCATCCTCACGCCGGACGGCCAGACCATCCTCGCCGCCGGCCTGCAGGTCGGGTTCGCCGCGCATTCCGGAAGTGATCCGACCCTTCGCGGCCTGGATGTGTATATCGGAGCCGTCACGGATCCAGTCGCGGGGCTATACGCCGGCAACGTGACCCACGACGGCCTCGCCGAAGCCCAGCGCGGGAGCATCGTCATCGCCGGACGGGAGATCAACCAACTCGGTTTGCTGGAGAGCAGCACCTCAGTCGCGTTGAACGGACGCATCGACCTGCTTGCCCATTTCAACGCGATCAACAATCCGGATTACAGTTCCACCAACTCGGCGTCCGGCAGTCCGTTCATCTATCAAGACTCCGGCGTCGTTGGTCTGGGCGAAGGAAGCATCATCCGGATTCTGCCGGACAACGACAGCGAGGCGACCACGATCGGCAGCGAGCTTGCGCTGCGTTCCCAGGTGAATATCGCCGGGCGTTCCGTCTATCTGGGCCGGGAGTCCACGCTGCTCGCGCCGAACGCGCTGGTGGACATCCGCGCCGGGGAGTGGGTCTTCGCGGGAGGAAATCCCATCCCCCGCTTCGCCCAGTCCTCCGGACAGGTCTATCTGGATCTCGGGGCCTTGGTCGACGTGTCCGGCTCGACGGATGTGTCCGCACCCGTCTCACGCAACATCCTGTCGGTGGATCTCCGCGGCGCCGAGTTGGCGGACTCGCCACTGCAACGCACGGGACTCCTGCGTAACGCCACCATCGACGTGGACATCCGGGACCAGGGTGTCTATCAAGATAAGTCGTGGATCGGCACGCCGCTCGCCGATGTCTCAGGATTCGCCAACCTCATCCAGCGGACCGCCGGTGAGTTGACGGTCGCCGGAGGGACCGTGACGATCAGCGCCGGGGGATCGGTGGTGATGCGGGAGGGCTCCAAGATAGACGTATCGGGCGGCTTCACCCGTTTCGAAGGAGGCATGGTCAAAACCACCCAGCTGGTTCTGGATGGCCGCATCGTCGATATCGGCAAGGCGACTCCCGATGTCGTTTACGACCGCATTTTCGACTCAAGCTTCACTCAGGAGAACGTCAAGTTCGGGGTCACCCGGGTGTTCAATCCAACGCTTTCGCCGGATGGCAGTCACTATGAACCGACTTCGGTGGAAGGCGCGGCAGCGGGAAAACTAACCATCACCTCGCCTGCGATGGCTTTGGATGGGAATTTTTTGGGCAAGGCGTTTGTCGGTGACCGCCAGCGCCTCACTCCGCCGCAGGCCGGCTCGCTAACGCTTTCCTTCTTCGCGAAGGACAAGACTTACGCCACGCTTCCCAATCAGGCACCGACACCGCCTCGGATCACGTTCCGTCAGGATGGTGCGCAAACGGCTGTGGCGACATTCTCGCTCGATGCGAACGGCGATCCCCTCCCGCTGGCCGAGGAGCGGACCAAAGACGTGTTTCTCGCGCCCGACTTGCTGACAAGCGGTGGTTTCGGAGAACTCACGGTAAACAACGATGACGGGAACATTCTCCTGCCTTCCGGCGTGACGCTTGAAGCCTCCGGCGGAACGTCCATCACGCTTGCCGCGTCCAATATCGCCATCGACGGCAGCATCATCGCGCCTTCGGGAAAACTGTCCTTCAACAGTGCTAACATTTCCCTCGAAGCGCTCAATCGTCTCGGCTCGGAAGCGAGTCCGGTCCTGCCGACCGCGCTGGCGGACCGCGGCGGATTTTTCCTGGGAGCTACCGGCGTGATCAATACGGCGGGGTCGCTGGTGGACGACCGGAACAGCACCGATCAATCACAATTGCCGCCGCTCTTCCTCACTGGCGGAACGATTTCGATCAACGCCTTCTCGACCATCTTGTCCGAAGGTGGACGGCTGGATGTGTCGGGTGGTGCCGTGGTGGATGCCCAGGGTGCCATCAAATATGGAGACGGCGGTTCCCTTTCAATCGCCGCGGGGCGTGACCTGAATCTCGCCGCGGTCTTGGGTGGAAGGCTGTCGCTGGGCGCGGCGCTTGCCGGATTCTCGGGGGCAAAAGCGGGCAGTCTGTCCATCTCCGCACCCGCCATCCAGATCGGCGGATCATCCGCTAACACCTCCGTGACTCTGCTTGATGCGGATTTCTTCAATCAAGGAGGATTTGGCGGTTTCACCCTCGCGGGCACCGGTCTCGCGTCAGACGTGCGGTCCGAGTTCATCACCGGTCTTCTGATCGCACCCGACACCCGGATCCGTCCGGTTGTTTCCGGATGGGCGGCCTCCACCGCCGGTGGAGGATTCACTCTGGGCCGGGTGACGAAGGAAGAAGGCGTGCGCTCGCCGGCATCACTCACATTCAACGCATCGGGCGGAATCAACGTCTTCGCCGGTGAGATTTTGGGACGAGGCGATGTCGTGTTGTCCGAAGGCGCGTCCGTCCAGACGGATGCGGGTGGTAAGGTTTTGTTCAATGGCGACACCGTGGCTTTGTTAGGCTCGGTGGTGAGTCCGGGTGGCGCCATTTCGGTCACCGGTGCGACTAAATTCCCGTCCAACGATCCCAACCTTCTGTTACCCACGGTGTTCATCGGTCAATCCGCTCTTCTATCCGCGGCGGGCAGAACGGTGCTGACCGAGAACCCCTACGGCCTGCGCCAGGGGAAGGTGTTAGCCGGTGGATCGATCTCGGTGGGTGGAAACATCGTGGCCGAGAGCGGCGCGCTGCTGGACGTCTCAGGAACCCGCGGGATTCTGGATCTGCCGCCGTCTTCAAAATCGCTGGAAACGGTGGAACTCAATTCCACGACTGGAAAAACTTACGTGCCGGTCGAACTCCACTCGGATGGCGGGCGCATCACCCTGACGGGTGCGAGGATGCTCTATTCCGACGCCACGTTGATCGGTCGCGCCGGCGGCGTGTCCGCCATCGGCGGCTCGGTGACCGTGTCGTCCGGCCGCTTCGTCGAGCTGGGCGCGGCCACCAACAGCGCGGCCGCGAATCTCATCGTTAGGCAGAACGGTTTTCCGCTGCCAGCGGGCTTCTACTCGGAAGAAGGCGGGATCGCAGCCGCCGATGCCGCGGGAAGTCCAGTTCCGGGGATCGGCAATTTTTCGGTCTCGACCATGGAGTCGGGCGGCTTCGATTCCCTCTCGCTCAGCGGCAACCTCAAGTTTGAGGGGGATGTCAGCATCCGCGTTCCTGGAGTGCTCCGCATCTCCAGTGGTGGGGTGATCTACGGCGACGGCAAGGTGAATCTGGAGGCCGGATACGTGAATCTCGGGCAGGCCTTCGCCGCTCCCGCATTGTCTACGGATGCGGTGGTGCTGTTCACCCAGACCGATACCGCGGGAACGACGACTCCCTATTCTTTCAGCCCGGTTCATGGCACAGGCGATCTGCGGGTGAAGGCGGATCTTATCGATATCGGCAACCTCTCGCTGCAAGGAATCGGCGCGGCCGGATTCGACGCGGCGTCGGGCGACATTCGTGGCAATGGGACATTGAATCTAGCGGGAAGCCTGCAATTCAAAGCCGGTCAGATCTATCCAACCACGGCCGGGAGTTTCGACATCTTCGCCTTTGATCATCTGTCAGCGGGCAGGACGGTTGCCGGATCGGTCTCGATCACCAGCGGATCTTCCGGACAACTGCCCCTCGCGGCAGGCGGAAAACTGGGGGTATTCGCCTCGGAAATCATCCAAGGCGGCGTGTTGCGGGCGCCGCTCGGGGTCATCTGTCTCGGCTGGGACGGCAGTGGCGCGACTCCTGTCAATCGGATCGCCGGAAACACCATCGCCAGTCCGGTCACCGCCCGCCTGACGCTCGCCGCCGGTGGTGTGACCTCGGTTTCCGCCGTCGATCCGCTCACTGGCAAGGGAATCGTCATTCCCTACGGCATGAGCCTGGATGGAAGCAAGTGGATCGACCCCGCCGGTTACGACATCACCGTGGGCGGCGTGACGGAAAAGGCCGTCAACCTATCCGCCACCGAGTTGGTCACCGAGGGCAATTCCACGGTCGATATCAGCGGCGGCGGAGACCTCTACGCCTACCGCTGGATTTCCGGAAACGGCGGCACCAAGGATGTGCTTTCCTCCACCACCAGTTTCGCGGTGATTCCAAGCTATCTCGCGAAATACGCTCCCTACGCTCCTTTCAATGACAATTCCGCGCTTGAGGGGCAGACGGGCTACACGAACCCTTCACTCAAAGCGGGTGACCAGATCACACTGGCAGCCAGCAAGGGGCTGCCTGCTGGAACCTACACGCTGCTTCCCGCGCGTTACGCCCTCCTTCCCGGAGCATTTCTAATCACTCCTCAAGGCGGTTCCGCCGTGAATTCCACGAGGGTTCCCGAGGGCACCGGAATCGTCTCCGGCTATCGTTCCAATGGCTTGAACGCCTCACGCCAAGGCCCGACCTCGATCTCCCGATTTGAAGTCGCGTCCTCCGCCGTGGTGCGGACCCGCTCGGAATACCAGGACTTGTCCGCGAATGTCTTCCTCAAGACGGCCGCCACCGAAGGCGAATTCACGGTGCCCCGCCTGCCCATGGACGCCGGCTATTTGTCGTTCTCCTCGACCGGCGGCATGACACTGCGCGGCGGAGTGATCTCGTCCGCGGCCAAATCGGGCCGCGGCGGCGTCATCGACATCAACAGCGCCGCGGATATTCTAATCAACCGATCCGGAACCGGCGGATCGGGTGACGGACTGGTTCTCAGTTCGGACCTGCTCAACAGTTACGGAGCCGAAAGCCTGCTCATCGGTGGAATCCGCAGCGCCGGTAGCGAGGGCAGTTCGGTCACGGTGAACACCTCGGATCTAACTCTTGATAACGCGGGCGGAGTCCTCACCGGTGCCGACATCATCCTCGCGTCCCGCGAAAAACTCACGCTTGCCAAGGATTCCGCAATCACCGGAACCGGCGGATCCGAGTCGATTGACACCTTGTTCTTTGGCAATGAAGACGTGGCGGGTAGCGGAAATGGAGCACTGGTCAGGGTCAGTGGCGCACTGACGTCGGAAATCATGCGCAGCGGCGTGGGAGAGTCGTCCGCTCCGGACCTCACCGTCATGAGCGGTTCACGCCTCACCGGTGGAATCGTCATTCTGGATTCCACCAACGCGACCACGCTGGATCCCGCGGCCCGTATTACGGCAACCAATGTCGGCCTGAGTAGCAGGCGGATCAGCATCCGCTTGAACAATCCGGGATTGTTGAATGCTGATAGCGGCCTCGTGCTTTCCGGAGCCGCGCTTGACGGGATTCAATCGTCAGCGAAGGGCCTCGCGCTTCTGAGCTACTCGGGTATCGATATCTATGGTGAAGGATCGATCGGCACGAGCGGCTTTGAGAGCCTGTCGCTGCAGGCCGCTTCCATCCGCGGTTTCAACACGGGTGGCGGTTCAGTTTCCTTCTCAGCCAAGAATCTCAACATCGACAACACCGCCAACCGCGCGGCTTCCGATCCGCTCACCACGCCGCTCGACGGCGTCATCAGGTTCGATGCGGATGAAGTCACATTCGGTGTGAACTCGGTGCGTCTGGATGGATTCGCAAACGGGATTTTCACAGCGAATCAAAGGATTCTTGTATCTGACGAGGGAAGCTTCAGCACGGCGGGCTCCCTGAATCTCAACACGCCGCTGATCACGGCAGAAAGTGCGGCCAGACACTCCATCGCGGCCGCCGGACAATTGTCGGTGACCCGCACCGCAAAAAGTGGCGGGTCCTCTGCGACCGGCGGTCTCGGTGCGCAACTCACCCTGCAAGGCGGGACCTTGAGTGTGAATGGCGACATCTCGCTGGCCAGTGGCACGCTCACCTTGCAAGCGACCCACGGCGATCTCCTGATCGGGGATCGTGCGGCCACAATACTCGATCTGACCGGCACGGAAACGCTGTTCCTCGATGTCACCCGCTACACCGACGGCGGCACCATCAATTTCAAAGCCGACGCGGGTAACGTCCTGATCGGAAGCCTCGCGAACCTCTCGGTCTCCGCCCGCAACGGTGGTGGAAATGCCGGAGAAATCAGCGTCAAATCGCCGTTAGGTAGCTTCAAGCTGGAGGGATCCATCACCGGCACCGCGGGAAGCGAGGGCTTGAAAGGCGGCTTCTCGCTCGATGCGGCCGGGATCGCCGGTGGCAGTCTGGCAAGTTTGGACGCGATCCTCAACGCGGGGAGTTTCACCCGCTCGCGTGATTACCGGATCCGCACGGGCGATGTCAAAATCGACGGACCCGTGGAATCCCGGATCTATCGGGTCGCGGCGGACTCAGGCTCCATCACCGTTACCAATGCGATCAATGCGTCGGGCATCACCGGTGGTGTCATCGACCTCAAGGCGAACGGCAGCCTGGTCGTCGCAAACGGTGCGTTGCTCAATGTCGCCGGGATTGAATTTGATGCCGCAGGCAAGGGTGGCAGTGTCACGCTTGAGGCGGGAACCCAGCGGAACGGCACACTCGATTCGACCGCCCTGCTTGACCTGCGTCTCGGCTCGGTGATCGATCTATCCGTGGCGGCCAAGACGCCGGATAGCGAAGGTCTCGGAAAATTTTCCGGCACGCTCCACCTGCGTGCGCCTCGTGACGAGGCAAACGAAGACATCCAGGTCGCGGCGATCGGCAGCGCCATCAACGGCGCCTCCAGCATCATGGTGGAAGGCGTGAAGCTCTACGGAGTGACTGGAGCCGGCTCGATCACCGAGGACTTGAAAACCAAGATCCGCAACGAATCCGGCGCGATTTACGGCTACTCCGGAGATACTTCGGCATTCTACACCGCCATGGAGGACCGCCTAACCTCCATCAATTCCGGTCTCGATCTGATCCTCGCGCCGGGTGTCGAGATCTATAACCTGGATGGCAATGTCAGTTTGGGCACCGTCGGCTCCTTGCCGGAGCGTGATTGGAACCTTGCATCGTCCCGCTTCGGTCCGAAGGGAGCGCCCGGCATCCTGACACTCCGCGCCTCGCGCAACCTGGTCTTCTACAACGCGCTCAGCGATGGTTTCTCCGGAGGGGAGAGCCTGTGGCTCTCACCACTCTCCGAGTTCAATCCGGAACTTCCGGCGAATTCCCAGTCGTGGTCGTTCCGCCTCACCGCAGGCGCGGATTTCTCCGCAGCCAGTTATCGCGCGGTGAAACCGCTTGAATCTCTCGGGACCACTTCCGGTTCGCTGCTATTGGGTAAAAACGCCGGTTCCGCCACCGTTCAGGATGGCGGCGAAGCACTGACTTCGTCGCTCGTTGGGAATCTCTACCAGGTGATCCGCACCGGCTCCGGTGACATCGACATCAACGCCGGTCGGAATGTGCGCCTGCTGAATCCTTTCGCTTCGATCTACACGGCCGGCACCCAGGTGGCGGATCCGACCAAGGTGTTGAATGCGGATGATTTCATCGTCCCGATCGTGGACAAGGTGGTGCAGCAGGGTAATCTCGGATCAGCGCAGCAGGTCTATCCCGCGCAATACAGCATGGCGGGTGGAAACCTGACCATCACCGCCGGTGAGAACATCGAGAGGAAGACTCTCAATAATTCCGGTCTCATCGATGATTCATCCAGACAACTTCCAAACAACTGGTTGTATCGCAGAAGCTTGGTGGATGCCGACGGGAGCTATGGCAAGATCGCTATTGGCACCGGTTTCACCACCGTCTCCGATGCCGCCGCATCCACGACCTGGTGGATCGACTTCAGTAATTTCTTCCAAGGAGTGGGAGCGCTTGGCGGCGGCAACGTCAGCCTCACCGCTGGTCGCAACGTGAAAAACGTAGATGCGGTGATTCCCACCAACGCCCGCGCCGCCAAGGGCACACCGGACCTCGGGTCGGTTCTGGAACTCGGCGGCGGCGACTTGAGCGTGAAATCGGGCAACGACATCAATGGTGGTGTCTATTACGTCGAGCGCGGGCACGGCATCCTCGAGGCCGGCGGCGACGTCACCACGAACAGCACCCGTTCGCCATCCTTCGGTCTGGTAGGGAATCTTAACGAACCGGACGCGGCGACGCTTGATCCGCTCACCTGGCTGCCGACCACCCTGTTCATCGGCAAATCGTCGTTTGACGTCACCGCCGCCGGGGATCTCCTGCTAGGTCCTGTGAGCAATCCCTTCCTTCTCCCCCAGGGAATCAACAACCGCTTCTGGTACAAGACCTATTTCTCCACCATCGCCCCGGACAGCAAGGTGACGGCCACCTCGCTGGGCGGCGGCGTCAGCTACCTGAACGCGGTCACCCTGCCGGGACAGAACCAGGCCCAGCCGATGCTCCGGGCGTGGCATGAAACCCAGCTGTTGTTCACAGGTTCCGTGTCGTCCACCGCCTACCTCCAGCCATGGTTGCGCCTGGCGGAGACCAAGCTCGATCCGTTCACCGAGATTTGGTCGCTTTCGGCCCCGGGCCTCTATCTGACATCACTCTCCGGCGACCTCAATCTGACAGGTGATCTCACGCTCTTTCCATCCCCGTCCGGACAGCTGGAGGTCATCGCCGCCGGGTCGATCAGCGGTCTCCAGCCCACCGGATTCTCAAATCTGCTGGTTCCCGGGCAGCAGGTCCAATCCTGGGTTTCCTCGACGGTGAATCTCTCCGACGCCGACCCGAGATCCGTGCCTTCGATTGTTTCCCCGATCACCAACCTCAGTTCGGATTCCTCCAAGGGCGCGGTGATTTCGAACTCGACGGGCACGGACTTCATGAATGAGGTTTCCGCCCTGTTCGCGGAGTCGGGAGCCGTCACCGGTGCGAACGCGGTGCTGCAAAACCAACAAGCCCGCCATACGCCCGGCGGTCTCCATACCGGAGACTCCGAGCCGTTGAGGATCTACGCGCTCGATGGTTATATCTCCGGCCTGACGCTCTACTCGCCGAAAAAGGCCCGGATCTCCGCGGATCTGGATCTGATGGATATCTCGTTATACATCCAGAATCTCGCCTCAGCGGATGTGTCGGTGGTTACCGCGGGTCGCAACATCATTCCTTCCAACGAATCAAGTGGCCTGCGGATCGATGCGCTATCGAGCGGCAACGCCTTGTCCTTCGGCCAGGCGGCGCTCGCCGGCGACATTCAGATTTCCGGCCCCGGGACGGCGCAGGTGCTCGCGGGGCAGGATCTGGATCTGGGACTTGGCGCGAATCTGGACGATGGCACCGGCACGGGCCTGACCTCCATCGGCAATCTCCGCAACCCCTATCTGCCTGTCAAAGGAGCGGATCTGGTGGTGGCCGCCGGCATCGGCTCCGCCAGTTCGCTGGCGTCCAGCCAGCTCGCCGTGGAACCGTTCATTTCGAAATTTGTCGAAACTGCCGATGGAAAGGCCTATCTGGACGAAATCGCGCCGGGTGTCGATTTTGCGACCCAGTCCGAGGAGAAGCGGGCCCTGCTCGCCATCGAGGTGTTCTATCAAATCCTGCGCGACACCGGCCGGGACTTCAACGATCCTGAAAGCAAGGGCTATCAGAAATATGACAACGGCATCGCCGCGATCAAGACCCTGTTCCCGGAGTCGATCCAGTGGAACGGGGAGATCCTCAGCCAGGGCCGCGACATCCGCACCAGGAGCGGCGGGAACATCAGTATTCTCGCGCCCGGCGGCGGCTTGAAAATGGCGGAAACCACGATTGGGAATCCGCTAACACCTCCGGGAATCATCACCGAGTCCGGCGGCAAGGTTTCCCTTTTCACCAAGCAGAGTGTGAACATCGGCATCGGCCGGATCTTCACCTTGCGCGGTGGCGACGTAGTCATTTGGTCCTCCAAGGGAGACATCGCCGCCGGATCCTCATCGCGCACCGTGCAATCCGCGCCGCCCACCCGGGTGGTGGTCGATCCTCAGAGCGCCTCGGTGGAGACCGACCTGGCGGGACTCGCGACGGGCGGCGGCATCGGCGTGCTGGCCACGGTGGAAGGCGTCAGTCCAGGGGATGTGGACCTCATCGCCCCGACCGGCAGCATCGATGCGGGGGAAGCCGGGATTCGGGTCACCGGCAACATCAACCTCGCCGCCGTCACGGTCTTGAATGCCTCCAATATCAGCGCGGGCGGCTCCACCTCCGGCACCCCATCCACCAGTGTGAGCGCGCCGAGCGTGAGCACGATCACCAGCGCCGCGAACACGGGCGCGGCTTCGACCTCGACGATGGCCAACTCCGAAACGAAGCAGACCGCGAGCGAGGTGAAGGCGGTGGAGGAGGAGTCACTCTCCATCTTCACCGTGGATGTCATCGGCTACGGTGGCGACGCGGATGAAGAGGACAAAGAGGAGCCTTCGGAAGACGCCAGCCAGTAGGCGACCGGGTGGACCTTCTTCCCCTATCGAATCATCGATGTTTATGAAAAACCGTAGTTATCTCGCCGCAGCCTTCAGTGCGTGGCTCCCTCTGGGGCTTGCCCATGGAGCGGAATCCGCCGGAACTCCCGGATCCAAGGATCCCGATGCGATCTATCAGGAGGGGCGCGGCTTGCTTGAAGGCAAGGAGGTGGCAAGAGATGACGCGCGGGCGAAGGCTTGTTTCGAAGCGGCCGCGAAACTGGGGAATCCAAAGGCCAAGGGCGCGCTCGGTTTCATGTTGCTCCAGGGTTTCGGTGGAACCAAGGACGAGGTGGCCGCGCTGGCTTTGATCCGGGAGGCCGCCGAGGCCGGAGTGGTTAGCGCGCAGGTGAATGCCGCGAGCATGCTCGCCAAAGGCCAGGGCGGCCCGCGGGATCCTGCCGAAGCCATCTCATGGTATGAAAAGGCGGCGGCCCAGGGTTCCATGGACGCCCGCCTGAGGCTGGCGGATTTTTATTACTTCGGAAGCGACGGTGTCGCGAAAGACTATCAGAAGGCGCTGCCTCACGTCAAGGTGGCAGCGACCGGCGGCCACCCGCTGGCGCAGAATCTCCTGGGAACCATGTTTGAGTTCGGGCACGGGGTCGATGTCAGCCGTTCGGATGCCATGCATTGGTTCCGCGAAGCCGCCATGCAGGGCGATGCGAAAGCCCAGAGCAATCTCGGAAGATCGATCCGCGCCGGCGATCCACACGACCGGGACGTGGTGGCGGTTTACCAGTGGCTCAAGCTTGCCGCAGACCAAGGCGAGACGACCGCGGCTGTCATGCTTGCCGACCTGGAGCCATCCCTGACCGCCTCCCAGAAATCCGAGGCCGAGGACCGCATCCGGAAGTTCCATGAAACGCGTTCCAAGAAATAGTTTCCGTGTTGTTATTGAGTCTGAATCAATCAGTTGAGTGTGTGACGAGAGTGTAACCAACATTCCCTTCGGATTGGTTGAAGCTCCCCGTTATTTTCCCGTCGCTCAGAGGAAATCGATCCTGCTGCACAGCCTGTGGGGAAAATTAGCCCGGGTTTCCAAACACACCAAACTACACTAACATCATGAAGTCTTTGCTTAAATCAACGCTTCTTCTCGGAATGGGAACGGCCATGGCCGCTTCCTCCGCGATGGGGGCTTTCACCTTCACCAACGGAGATTTGATTCTCGGATTCCAAGCCACAAGTGGCACGGGCTCCACGAAAAACGTCTTCTTCAATCTCGGTGCCGGCACGGCTGCCCGTGACAATGCGACGATTGGCTCGCTTGGGAACATCAGCACCACGCTCGCATCCGTCTTCGGCGCGAACTGGTACTCGCGGAGTGATGTCTATTTCGGCGTGATCGGAAACCTCAGGGGGAACCCGAACACGGGTATCGGTAACGCTGCCGCCGTGGCTGGTGACCCGTCCCGGACTTTCTATCTCTCCACTCCTACGGTAAACGTGGGCGAAGGAACATTGATCGCTGCGTCCGCTTATCCAGGCTCGTCGCTCGGTTCGGCTGCCACGGTCCTCAGTGGAACCGAAACAATGATCGTCGGTCTTACCACCGAGGCCGACGGAGCCGCCATTCTCGACCAAGGAGCCCAGCCGGTCGAGTGGGCGAACGGTTGGACTGCCCGGAACCCGACTCCAGGCTCGTCCTTCGGCGTCTTCAATGGAATCCAGCAGAGTTTCGGCCAAGGCGGTGCATCCACCTACGCCGATATCCAGCGCGTGCTCTCCACCAACACCGGTGCCACGCCTACCGGCGTGATCGGAGGCGGCACTTACGAAACCACTCTCTCCATCGGAAGCAACGGTAACATCAGCCTGATTCCGGAGCCATCTTCAACTCTTCTCGCCGCCGCGGCAGGCATCGCCCTGACCTTCCGCCGCCGTCGCAACCCATGATTCCCACTCCCCATCTCATTCGCACAACCAACCAAAAAACAAACAATACCATGAAACCAAAATACGCACTCCTGTTCAGCGTGTTGGCCATCGCCAGCGCCACCAATGCATCCGCCATCACCCGTGTTTTCAACATCACCGGTGCGACCGCATTCCGCGCGGCTGCCAATTCCACCATCATCACCATGCTTGGCGGCCCTGGCGTCACCGCGTATGCCTTCACCGGCACCCAAGGCATCACCGGCACCAACCGTGCCATCTTCCAAGGCACCATGCCCGCCCAGTTTCCGGGTGACACCATCATCGTCCGTGCTTCGTGGAGCGGCTCGACCCAAGGCGTGCTCGACCTTGCCGACGGCAATGCGATCCAGTTCCTCGACGATGTCGGGAACACCCTGACCACCGCCGGCCAACGCCTCGGTGAAGCCGGAGATCCAACTCCCCTGTATGAAAACGCAGTGGCACGCTGGTCGTTCTCGGACGTGGACAAATTGCTCTCCACCCGCCCGAACGCCGCTCTATCCGGCGGTCCCGTCGGTGTGGTTCCCTTCATGTTCCTCGCGGGTGAAGGCTCCCCTGCCGGCATCACCAACATGACCGACCAGATCCACAGAAGCCTCTGGTCCACCGGTCAGCTTCCGGCTTCGGTCCTCACCGGTAACGCTGCGGATGCCGCCAATACCGTTCTCGCCACCGGCCGTAACAATGGTTCGGGCACCCGTGCCTTGATCCTCGCCGAAACCGGATACGGCGCATTCACCAGCGTCGTTCAATACAATTGCACCTTCTCCGGAACGCGGCTCGACGCTTATCCTACCGGTAGGCTCAACGCCGCCTCGGCGTTCGCCGCCAACGGCGGACATTCCAGCAACTCCGGCGTGCGCGATCTCCTCACCCGCTCGAGCGTGGGAATCACCTTCGACGGCAGCCCGGTGGACGCGTGTTTCGTCAGCTACCTGACCATCTCTGACGCGCTCACCGCGATCGGCGAAGGCGCTCGTGAATTGACCTACAACGGTGTCAACTACTCGGAACTCGCCGTGAAAAACGGAAAATACTCCCTCTGGGGCTATCAACAGCTCTATCTGGGTAACAGCCCGACCGCCGCTGAGAACACTCTCGACGCAAGGCTCCGCGCGCTGGTGCCGGTGGATTTGGTCGCCAACAATGCAGGCATCCCGATTCCGGACATGGGTGTCACCCGGACGGGTGGCGATGGTGGCCCGATCTTCCCGAACTAAGTCTCGGATCGATTCCTGAATTGAGTTCATGGCAACCAGGTGTCGGCCAAGCGGTCGGCACCTGGTTTTTTTCAGATGAAACGCCATTTATCCATCACCTTCGCATTGCTGGGCCTGGCGAGCGCCGGATGGTTGCTGGTGTCCAAGCGAACTCCCGTGAGTCACGAGGAAAGTCCCAAGGCGCCATCTTCTATCACTTCCAAGGAACATATCTTCACGGTGGACGAAGTTGGCAACGACCCCGAATCCACCCACGAAGCGAGTGGCACGATTCAAGGCCAAGACCCGCGTGCCGAAACAGTCAAGAGACCGGCTGTCTCCAATCCGCCGTCCTCTGCCACGCGGACGTCCGGTGCATTGGGATTGTCATCCCCGCCGGTAAAGAATTCCCTATCGACTCGTCCGCCCCGATCGCTTCCCTCCGTAAATCCAACACGGCCAACAACCGATTCGAGTGAGCAGACCCGCTCAAAATCCTCGTTCGCCTCCGTCCATCGGAACCGGGCGCGCCAAGGATCCAACGCTCCGCCATCATCTTTTCCCGTTGCTTCAGAACACGTGAAACCCCGGAATCAGGAAATCGTGAAGCCTTCGGCAATCCCGGCGGAAGACATCGCTTCAGCCGACCCCGCCGGAGTTCCCGCGTCTGATCATGCACCGGAGGATCAGGTGGTCATCGCCCCTCACGTCCCACAACCGGCCGTGTGGGTGGATTTGGGCGCGGCTTCCTCGCTGTCTCAAGACAAGCAGGATGAAATCCAAGGTCTTGCCGAATCCTTGGGCCGGAAAATCACCGAATCCGGTCTCGACCCCGCATCGCCCGAATACAAACAACTTTGGGATGAAGCAGTGGTCGATAGCGACCAACTGTTCCGCCAGCGGTATGGCAACCAGGCATGGATGGAGCATCACATCCAGGCCCATCATCTGGCTCACGCCGCCGGGAAGTAGGGCTTCTGAAACTCCATCCCGTGACAATACCGTCACCTGCCATCCGTTGACGAACGATCCCCGTCCGCCGATCAGTCGTTTATCATTTTTTCCGGTCATCCATCGACCGTCATCCAACGCATCCTACACCTCGTGAAATTGATCATGAAGCAATTTATCGCCCTGTCCGTCGCTTTCATCGGAGGTGCGGGCGGGTTGTTGGGAGCCACTTTCGGGTTCACCAATGGCGACCTGATTCTTGGATTTCAAGCGACCAACGGCACCGGAGCCTCGCAGAATGTGTTTTTCAATCTCGGCTCGGGAATCAGTCATCGCGAAAATCCCAACCGTGGAAAGCTCGGCAATCTCGCGAACACCCTCTCCTTCATCTACGGTTCCAACTGGTACACCCGGGAGGACCTCTACTTCGGGGCGATCGGAAATCTCAGCAACAAGGCCGTCTCGGGCATTGGCTCCGCCGGCCCGGTGAATGGAGATCCTTCACGGACTTTTTACATTACCCAGCGCACGCAACTCCCCGCCGGAGCCGTCGCCATCCCGGCAGCCTCCTACCCCAGCGCCGCCCTCGGCTCGGGGGGCACCATTCTATCAGGCATGGAGGACATGCTGGTCGGCACGGTCGCAAACGCGGGCCTTACCGCCGAGGCTGACGGATCCGGGGTTCTCGATCAGACCGCGCAGCCGGTGGAATGGGAAAACGGATGGTCGGTGAGAAATCCGGTTCCCGGCGCGGCTTTCGAAGTTTTCACCGGTGGAATTCAACAAAATTTCGGCAAGGAATCCTCCACGACCTATGTGGATCTTTTGCGTCTGTTGGCGACTAACACCGGAGCCGTCCCGACCGGAGTGGTGGGTGGCGGCAGCTATGTGACGTCGATCGGAATTTCCAGCAACGGCGACATCACCGCCAAGACAACGGCGCTTGTGGACACCGGCACCGGCGGAGGGGATGGCACCGACGGGACGGACGACACCGGCGGAACAGGTGGGACGGACGGCACCGGCGGAACAGGAGGGACGGGCGGCACCGGCGGAACAGGAGGGACGGGCAGCACCGGAGGGACGCCCACCACGCCCGCCACGACCGGTAGCGGAACCGCAACCTTTCGAGTTCCCTACTCGCTCAAGACCAGCGGTGCCCGCGTATCCGCCTTGCCGGTCACCGGCAGTGGTGGCGGTAGCGATCCTTCCGGGACACCCAACGGTCCGGAGATTGTTGTCGAGCAGCCTGCGGGAACTGGGTTGGTCGATGGCAAGTCGCAAACGTCATTTGGCTCCGTCAAAATCGGAACCCGAAGCTCCGCCCAAGTCTTCAGGATTCGCAACATCGGCTCCGTGCCTCTCAGGAAAATTTCAGTGAGTCTCAGTGGTCGGTCACCCAAGGAATTTACCGTCACCCAACTCAAAAAGGTGGTTCTGGCACCGGGGGAGGCCACGAACGTCAATGTCTCCTTCAAGCCCAAGGCCGCAGGGAACCGCAACGCGGTGATCCGGATCTTCAGTACCGACAAAAACGAAAGCCCGTTCGATATCAGGTTGAGCGGTTCGGGTTTGCCCAAGTGATCGGAAGAAGGGACATCCGTTACCGGGCAATGATTCAGATCAACAACCATTGTCTGCCGGAGGCCGGGGTGGACTCGTGGGTGAGCCTCCATCAGATCCCGGTGACAATACCGTCACTTGCCCTCGTTTGACGAAAGAGCACCGTCCCCCGATCAGTCGCGTGGGATTTTCTCTCGGCTTCAGCCAGCCACCATTCAGCCAGCAATGAAATTGATCACCAACTATTTAGTCGCCGCATCCATCGCATTCATTGGCGCGGCGTCAGGCTCCGAGAGCGGGGCATCCGGCACGCTTTCCCAGAACGGCGTCCTCGTTTCAACCGGCGGGGTTCTCGAAGCGGCGGCCACCCCTTTCGCTTTTACTGATGGCGACCTGATCCTGGGGTTTCAGGCCACCGGCGGCACGGGAGGATCGCGTAATGTGTTTTTCAACCTCGGTGCGGGAACCAGTCTCCGCGACAATCCCAGCAAGGGAAAACTTGGAAATCTCGCGAACACGCTCTCCTACATTTACGGTGCCAATTGGTATACGCGGGAGGATCTTTTCTTCGGAGTGATCGGGAACCTCAGCAACAAGGCCGTCACGGGCATCGGCTCAGCTGGCGCGGTCGATGGAGATCCTTCACGGACCTTCTATATCTCCCAGCCCACACCGGTTCCGGGTCAGGCGACAGCCATCCCCGCAGCAGCCTACCCCAGCGCCGCTCTCGGCTCCGGCGCTACCCTGCTGTCCGGCATGGAGGTCGTGCTTCCCGGACTCACTGCGGAGGCGGATGGCTCCGGCGTGCTCGACCAGATCGCGCAATCCGTGGAATGGGAAAACGGATGGTCGGTGAGAAATCCCGTTCCCGGCGCGGCCTTCGGGGTTTTCACCGGTGGGATTCAACAGAATTTCGGCAAAACGGCTACCAGTTCCTATGTGGATATTTTCCGACTGCTCGCGACCAATACCGGAGCAGTACCCACCGGCGTGGTGGGTGGAAGTGCTTATGTGACCTCGATTGCGGTCGCTAGCAACGGGGATGTCACCGCATCGCTTACAACGGATTCCGGCGGAACTGGCGGAACTGGCGGAACCGGCGGAACTGGCGGAACCGGCGGAACCGGCGGAACTGGCGGAACTGGCGGAACTGGCGGAACTGGCGGCACTGATAGCACCGGCAAAGCCTTCACCGACGGGGACCTGATTCTTGGATTTCAAGCCACCGGCGGGGAGGGGGGATCGAAAAACCTGTTTTTCAATCTCGGTTCCGGAATCAGCCACCGGGACAGTGCGGAGAGGGGGAAACTCGGCAATCTCGCGACCACGCTTTCCTTTGTTTATGGTTCCAATTGGTATACCCGTGAGGACCTCTTTTTCGGAGTCATCGGAAATCTCAGCAACAGTGCTGTCACGGGAATCGGCTCAGCCAGTCCGGTGAATGGAGATCCTTCGCGGACCTTTTATATTTCCCAACCCACCGCGCTCCCTGCCGGTGCTACTCCTATCCCAGAGGCTACCTATCCCAGCGCCGCCCTAGGGTCGGGAGGCACCCTGTTGTCCGGCATGGAAGCCATGATCCTCGGGACGCCGGCTCTTCCGGGACTCACCCTGGAGGCGGATGGCTCCGCAATTCTTGATCAAACTTTGCGGCCGGTGGAATGGCAAAACGGCTGGACGGTGAGAAATCCCGTTCCCGGTGCCGCCTTTGGTGTGTTCACCGGTGGGATCCAACAAAATTTCGGCAAAACCACCTCCGCGGCATACTTGGATGTTTTCCGGCTGCTGGCCACCAATACCGGAGCCGCTCCCACCGGGGTGGTGGGTGGCAGCACCTACGAGACGTCGATTTCGATCTCCAGCAACGGGGATGTCACCGCTTCGACATCAGCGGTGGGAACCGTCACACCCCCCGTGACTCCGCCGGTCACACCACCCGTCACACCACCCGTCACACCACCCGTCACACCACCCGTCACACCACCCGTCACACCACCCGTCACTCCACCCGTCACTCCACCCGTCACTCCACCCGTCACTCCACCCGTCACTCCACCTGTGACACCGCCTGTCACTCCACCCGTCACACCCCCAGTCACTCCTAACATCAACATCCCGGTTTTCAAAGTGCCCTACTCGCTCAGGGCCGTCGGTGCCCGCACTTCCGCATTACCGGTCACCGGCAGTGGCGGCACCAACAACCCTACTGGAACACCAACAGGTCCGGACATTACCGTGGAGCAGCCTGCCGGAAGTGGATTGATCACCGGACAGTCACAAACTTTATTCGGTTCTGTGAAAATTGGAACCCGGAGTTCCGTCCGGGTCTTTAGAATCCGCAACAGCGGCACCGTGCCACTCAGGAAAATTTCGGTCAGCCTCGGCGGTCGATCAGCCACGGAGTTCACCGTGAACAAACTGAAAAAAGCGATGTTGGCGCCCGGTGAGGCCATGAATGTCTTTGTCTCCTTCAAACCCAAGGCCAGAGGGAATCGCAACGCGGTGATCAGGATTTCCAGCAACGACAACAACGAAAGTCCGTTTGAGATCAGGTTAAGAGGCTCTGGCACACCCAAGTAAGCTGAGGCATGGGTCGTCTGCTGTTGGGCTTGGATCGCCAGGCAGGAGATGAGGACACAATGATGACACTTTCGTCACATGCCTTCGGTTGATACCCGCCGCCGAGTTTCAAAACATCCCCGCCTGCTCCCGCAACCCACACTCGTCTGGAGTCTTTAGTTCTCAAAACGAACCAACATCCATCACCTATGAATACCATTACAAAACACCTGTTGACGTTATCCGCCGTATGGGTGGGTGGCATATCCTCAGCCCTTGCCGATCCGTTTGCTTTCACCGACGGGGATCTGATCCTCGGCGTCCAAGCCGCCTCAGGAACCGGCTCGACCAAGAACGTCTTCTTCAATCTCGGGCCTGGAACCGCTCTTCGCGACAACGCCAGTCAGGGCTTTAAGGGCAACATCGGCGCGACTCTCACGACTGTGTTCGGAGCAAGCTGGTACAGCCGCAGTGACGTGTATTTCGGCGTGATCGCCAATCTCAAAGGCAATCCCAATACGGGCATCGGATCCGCAGGTGCGGTGAACGGCGATCCTTCCCGCACCTTCTATGTTTCAACAGCTGCCGATTCTGCGGGCCAGGGGACGCTTTATGCCGCGACGACTTTTCCACCGGCGTCTCTGGGTTCAGCGGCGACCAATTTCTCCGGCATGGAAACCATGGTTGTCCTGCTCACGGCTGAGGCGGACGGCTCGGCCATCCTCGATCAAGGCACCCGGCCGGTGGAGTGGAACAACGGTTGGAAATTCTGGAACCCGACACCAGGCGCCGCTTTCACCAACTTCACCGGCGGCATCCAAAACAACTTCGGCAAGGTCACTCCATCCACCTATGTGGACATCCAGCGCGTGCTCTCGACCAACACCGGTGCCATCCCGACCGGCGTAGTTGGTGGCGGCACTTATGAGGCCACCATCGCCATTTCGAACGCCGGTGCGGTCACCATGCTTTCTTCCACTCCTCCATCCGCCTACCTCACTTGGATCGGCGGCTTCACCACGATCATCGCTCCCGCCAACCAGTTGGAGACCGCGGACCCGGACGGCGACGGCGCGACCAACCTCGAGGAATTCGCCTTCGGTGGAAATCCTGAAAACAGCGCCGACCAAGGTGGCGGCCAGGTCCTCACTGCCGATGCCAACGCCGACACCCTCAAGGACATCACCCTCACCTTGGAAGTCCGCAGCGCCGCGACTTTCTCCGCATCCGGCAATGACCTGGTCTCCGGCTTGACCGACGAACTCACCTATCGGGTCGAAGGCAGCACGGACCTCGTCAACTGGGACAGCGCGGTGAGCGAAGTGATTCCCCAAATCGGCAGCGGCTCGCCCAGCAGCGGTTACGTCCTCAAGACCTTCCGTCTCAACGGCGGCAACGGCCTGGTTGGAAAAGGCTTCCTCCGCGCTTCGGTGGTGAAATAATTTCGGAAACGTGCTTCCCCCCTCGGATCGAATCCGTGCCAAGCCCTCCCTGCCATGCGGGGAGGGTTTTTTTGTGGCCCGCAATCCTTGCCAGTTCACCGGTGAGGCCTAGTCTCACCGCCGTGAACGATACCTACCCTGTCTCACCGCCGCGTGCCTGGGCGGAGATCGATCTTGGCGCGATGAAGCGGAACCTGGCCGTCGCCCGCGAGGCGTTCGGCGGCGGACTGATGGCGGTGGTGAAGGCCGGTGCCTACGGCCATGGTCTGGAGGAAATCGCCAGAGCGCTGGCGTCGGAAAACATCGCGTTTTTTGGCGTGGCGAACGTCGGCGAGGCCCGCCGCATCCGCCACGCCGGCGTGGAAACGCGGATCTATCTGCTCGGCGCGACGTGGTCGGAAGAGCGCGAGGAAATCGTCGCCCGCGACTGGACGCCGTGTATCTCCTCGCTCGCCGAGGCGGAACAGTTCAACCGCCTCGCCGCCGCCCAAGGCAAGCGGCTCAAGGTCCACCTCGCCGTGGACACCGGCATGGGCCGCGGCGGGTTCGTGGCGGAACATCTCGCGGAGACGATGGCGCGGCTGGAGCTTCTCGGAAATTTGGAGATCGAAGGAATCGGCTCGCACCTGCCGTCGGCGGACGAGGACGAGGAGTTCACCCTGCGGCAGTTCGAGCAATTTCACGCGATCATCCGCGATCTTGGCGGGCTGGAGCGCTTCCGGTGGCGGCATCTTTCCAACAGCGCCGGCTTGCTTGGCTACCCGCAGGGCGTGTGTA
>JBEDKU010000429.1:0-2809 GCA_041172045.1 Verrucomicrobiota bacterium
AATCACCCCGGAAAGCCCCGCGCCCAGTTGTGTCGCCAACCGGATCCGCTGCGCCTCGCCACCGGAAAGCGTCCCGCTCGTCCGTTGCAGCGTCAGATAATCCAACCCCACCTCCACCAGGAACGCCAACCGCGTCCGCACGTCGCTCGCCAGCCGCTTGCACACCTCCGCCTTCGCCGGGTCCGGCTGAAATCCCTCCATCCACCGCAGCGCATCCACCACACTCAATTCACAAAAATCCTGAATCCCCAGCCACTCGCCGCCTTCTTCCTCCGCGTCCCTCTGCGACCTTTGCGTCTCTGCGGTAAACTCTTTCCCACTCCCCTGAATCTTCACCGCCAGCCACTCCGGCTTCAACCGCCTCCCCCCACAAGCCCCGCACGGCCGGTGTGCCATGAACTTCGCCAGCTTCCGCCGCGTGAGCTCCGACTTCGCCTCGCGATACCGCTTCAACGTCTTTTCCGCGTCCTCCCCCTCGCCCAGCAGCGCCGGATCGCAAAACATCTCCGTCCCCAGCCCCTCGCACGCCTCGCAAGCCCCGAGGTGCGAGTTGAAGGAAAAATGCTTCGGCGACAGCTCCTCCACCACGAACCCCGTCCGCGGATTCCGATAACTCGTCTGAAACGCCAAATCCCGCCACGCATCCCCGCCCGGCTCCTGCACCGCCGCCCGCGCTTCCGCCCCGCACAGCCGCAGCGCCGTTTCCACCGAGTCCGCCAGCCGCGACTCCCCCCCCGGCCGGATCACGAACCGGTCGACCACGATCTCCACCGCCGCCGGAAACTCCGGCCACCTCGCCGCCGCCTCCTCGATTTCCAACACCTCCCCATCCACCCGCACCCGGATGTAGCCCTGCCGCTGCAAGTCCCCCAGCAACCGCGCCGGTTCGCCCAGCTCCTCCTTCGGCAGTGGTGCTAACAAAACCACCTTGGTCCCCTCCGCCATCGCCGCCAGCACGTTCACGATGTCCGCCGCGCTCATCCGCTCCAGCCGCTCGCCCGTCACCGGATCGTGCGGGATCCCCGCCGCCGCCCACAGCACCCGCAGGTAGTCGTAAATCTCCGTCGCCGTCGCCACCGTCGAGCGCGGGTTCAGCCCGCCGCCGCGCTGCTCGATCGCGATCGCCGGACTCAGCCCCTCGATCGAATCCACATCCGGCTTCTCCAATTGATCCAGAAACTGCCGTGCGTACACCGACAGGGATTCCACATACCGCCGCTGTCCCTCGGCATACAGCGTGTGAAATGCCAGCGACGATTTCCCCGATCCGCTCGGTCCCGTGATCACCACGAGTTTCCCGCGTGGGATGTCCACGTCGATGTTCTTCAAATTATGCTGCCGTGCCCCACGGATTCGGATCGCGTCCACACGCCCACCACAATCCGCCGGGGAGAAACTTCCAAGCCTCAATCGTCCGACCGCGCCGCGGCGGTCTTAGGATTTCGGGCACCGGTTCAGCTGCAACCAATACCTCCCGAGCTGCTGGACCGTCGCCGCGAAACCTTCGAAGTCGACGGGTTTGGCGATGTAGCTGTTGATCCCCAGCTGGTAACTTTTGACCAAGTCAGTATGCTCCCTGGAAGAGGTGAACACGACGACCGGGATCGCGTGGGTGCGCGGGTCGCTTTTGATGCGTCTGACCACGTCCAGGCCGTCGATTTTCGGAAGTTTCAGGTCGATCAGGACCATTTTGGGGATGATTTTGATGCCGCGCTCGGCATACGGCCCCTCGCAGAAAATGAAATCCAAGGCTTCCTCACCGTCCCGCGCGACATGGATGCAGTCGCTGAGATTGGCCTTTTTCAGGGCCCGCAGGGCGAGTTCCAGATCATCCGGGTTGTCTTCGACGAGTAGAATATGGACGGGTGAGATTTGGGTCATGCTTCGAGGTGATTTTCGAGGGTGAAGGAAAAGGTCGCTCCTTGCCCCAAGGTGGCGGCGGCCCAAATGCGTCCGCCGTGGCGGTGGACGATTCGCTGGACGATGGCGAGACCGACGCCGGTCCCTTCGTAATCCTCCATCCGGTGCAGCCGCTGGAAGACGCCGAAGAGCTTGTCGGCATAGTTCATGTTGAAACCGGTGCCGTTGTCGCGGACGAAATAGATGGTGCCTTCGTCGGTAAGTTCGAACCCGATCTCGATTTTCGCGAGATCGCACTTGCGGGTGTATTTCAGAGCGTTCGACAGGAGGTTCACCCAAACCTGGCGGAGCAACGCCACATCGCCGGTGCAGTCGGGGAGTTCGCCAATGCTGAGTTCGATTTGGCGGTTCTTTTCGTTCGCCATCAAGTCCTCGAGCACGCCGCTTACGAGCACGCCGTTCGCCACCGGTTTTTGCTGGATCGGCTGGCGGCCGAGGCGGGAAAACATCAATAAATCGTCGATGAGGGCACCCATTTTCTGGGCCCCTTTGCGGATCTTCACGAGATAGCGGCGGCCCTCCTCGGGCAGCAACTCGGTGCAATCCTCAATCAGCGCTTGGGAAAAACCGTCGATCGCGCGCAGCGGCGCGCACAAGTCGTGGGAGACCGAGTAGGAAAACGAATCGAGTTCCTTGTTGGCCGCTTCCAACTGGGCGGTGCGGTCGATGACGCGCTGCTCGAGCTCGGCGTTGAGGGTTTGGATGATTTCTTCCGCCCGTCTGCGCTCGGTGATGTCGCGGATCATTGCCAACAAATTGCCGTCCGGCATCAGACTGGAGATCACTTCCGCGGGGAATGTCGATCCGTCCTTGCGCTGGAATTGGTAAACCTGGGGGCGGTCCGGACTGGACTTGATCAGTTCCAAGGCCGTTTCGATCTTCTGGATTT
>JBEDKU010000430.1:0-8060 GCA_041172045.1 Verrucomicrobiota bacterium
GCTTCACCGCGCGCTCTTTGCCGCCCGGCTCAACCATCGCTCGCGGCTCCTCATCCTGACCCACAATCGCCCGATCAATGGTGAGTTGCGCCGCCGCGCCATGGACACCGCACCAGAAGGAAGCCAAATCCAATGGCGCACGTTTTTCCAATGGGCCTCGAAGCATCTGCCTCAACGGCCGAAACACATCCTCTCCCAGCGGGAATGCCAGCGGCGCCTTGAATCACTGATGGGCTATGACTTAGGCAACCTCACCTCCGCCTTCGTGGAGGAGGAAATCGGCTACCTCCGAGATCTCGGCATCGGAGCGCTCGACGAATATCTCGCGCTTGAGCGGAAGGGCCGCCTGATGGGACTCACCCCGGCGCGCCGGGAAAACATCTGGCGCTTGCTCGAAGTCTATCGTGCCGACCTCCACCAACGTGGCGAGTCGGACTGGCACGAAGTCGCGCTTCGTTTCCGCGATCTCGTTCGCGAACATCCCGAAAGGTTGTCCAAACACGATTTCATCTTCATCGACGAAGCCCAGTTTTTCGCCAAAGTCTGGTTCGAACCGGTCCTCGCCGCGCTCCATCCCGGTGGCCAACTATTCCTCGCTGCCGACCCCACCCAGGGATTCCTCAAGCGCCAGAACTCGTGGCTCGCGGCCGGCATCGAGGTTCGCGGCCGCACCAGCCGTCTCTCGATTCCCTATCGCTCGACACGGTCCATCCTTCGTTTCGCCCGCGACCTGATCCGCCAGCGGGCCTCGCTCCATCCAGACGCGATCGAGGACCTCGATCCACCGTCCGACGAGGATCTCGCCGCCATCCAGGAAGAAGGCGAACTACCGGTTCTGCTACCCGCCGCAAGCGGGCACGACGCGGTTACTCGTGTCGTTCGTGAAATCGCGCAACTGCACGAACGCCAGCCCCACCTGGCCGGAAGCGTTCTCATCCTGCATGCGGATAGTTTCGCCACCGGCGATCTCGTTAGAGCGTTGCACGCCAGGCTTGGCCCTGAAATCGCCGCCGACCTCAACTCCCGCGAGCCGCAGCCCGAGGAAACGTTTTGTTCCGTATCGAACCTCATGGCTGCCACCGGACTTGAGGCAGCGGTTGTCTTCCTTCTCGGTATCGACCGGCTGCTAGAGAAAGAAGCGGACCCACGCCTCGACGAAAGCGCCCGCGCAGAACTCGCCGCCGACCATACAAGGTTGCTCTATATGGCCTGCACCCGCGCCGCCCGTCGGTTGGTGATCTTTTCAAGCCGCTGGCCGCAATAAACGGATCATGCACCGCTGTCGCATACGATCCCCGGAAACCCCAGGTCAACATCCTGTCCGTGCAAAGCAGCAAGGGCCTTGAGTTCCGCTCCGTGATCTTCATCGGCCTTGTCCAAATCAAAACATTCCAAACCCAGGCGGCCCAGAACATGAAACTCCTCTATGTCGGCATGACCCGCGCCAAGGAACGGCTGATGATCACGGCGTCAGCGAAGAATGAATTCACCGAAAAACTGGTATCCATGACGGGCGCGCACTGCGCCGTTGCGTAGCACAGGTGCGTAATCCGCCATTCATTCAAGATTGCGTTGATCTGAGAACACTGCCCCTGTTCAGTGTATGTGAGTATCACAGGCGGCACTCTCATGGCGACGGCACATTCAGCTATCTGCTTCCATTACTGTTGCGCCACATGTGATCAGAAATTTCCAGATACCATCGTAAAACTCAACCGCTCGGGTTGAGTCCTGGGCAGAGAGATCGCCGGTAGGCACAAAAATTACCATGCCCTTTCTCGCTCTCGTGAGAATGACCCGATAACCGTTTTTCGCCACTTCTTGGAGTGAATCCTTGTTCCAATCGGAACCGCTGAGCTTGTAGGCCGCCCATTTATCATTCTCCCGGCGGAGGTCCGCATCCCAGCAAACAATACTGTAATCGAGTTCGAGACCCTGAATTTGATACTGATTCTGGACGGTTTCCAGTGCGTTAGATGAACGGACGTCACTGCTGGGCGCGAGCATCCACGTCGCAATATCAGGCTTATAATCCACGAATAATCCTTCTGCAGCCAAACGCCTTGCCTGACCGGATGCAATCAGGCCGGATCTCTGGCTACCAACAGTGTGTGACTTTGACCAGTTCCGAGCCGCATCGAGGCTTCTAGTAATCAGCACTTGGTTCCCATTCGAATCCATTTCCGCGGCTAAGCCCTGTGCGATTGTCACTTGGTCAGCTAGAACCGCGCCGACCCATTCTTCGATCTTTGCGTTTCTATAATACCGCATGGACTGGTGCAAATGGCCATTTTTGAGCAACCGACGCAATGGATGTGCAGCCCATTTCACCCGACCTTCAAATTCAGCCAAGTCCAGCGTTTCGTCAGCGATGGAGAATGTCCATCCCTTGCGTTCGACCGCATCGAGCCATGCTATAATGCCCTTCTCTCCCCGATTGATCGCTTGATTGTGACCGATCAGCGCGACTACTACGGCACCTCCAGATGGAAATGCATTTCGCTGGACGGTGAGAATCAGATCCGCCTCATGATCGGACAGTTTCTCCCCGAGCACCATTTTGCCTTTCTCGTAGGTTCGCTGAGCCTCATCAAACACCAGAATCCGACCATCCTCCTGTCGATGCGCTTCCCCTCGTTTTCCAAGAAAATGATGTGCTTTGACAATTTTGAAACTCGCCGCCGACACGACAAATCTTGCGTCATTGCGATGGTATCCGGTCGGTATCCACGATGAAGCGGTTCGGCTTTGTGCCTTGAAGGATGTGTGCAGAGCCTTGTTAAGAACTTCCACCAAGGGAGCGTTGCCGGTAACGAAGACCGATTCCTTCGAGGACGTTCCGCGCATTACAAGATCGAGACCAACCAGCGTCTTTCCGGCTCCGGGAGCACCAGAAAGGAAAATGACGTGGTATTTCTCACCTTTGATCGCGTCGTCGATGCAACTTCGGATTTCGGAGATGCTTGCCTCAATCTCTGCCAATGGGGCAGCGTGCTCATGGATGGCTACGACATCGTGATTTCCATAGAGGGATATGGTTGCATCCAAAATTGAAGATGATGGGCGGAAAGGTGAGTTGAGCCAGTCATTGAGTGCTATACTCACTGTGGAACGGCGATTTTCGATTCCCAATCGAATTGCTTCGTGAAGGCCTTTTGCGTCGCATTCCAACGGTTTTCGAGCCATTGCCGGCCAACTGTGACCGCCTAGTCCGGGCCAGATTGCCTGAGCTGCAACCTTGCCTTCGGTGAGAGAGATAATCGGCACCACAATCAAACCATCCGCGGGAAGTGCTAGTTGTTGGGTGACGGCATGAAACTCCAGCAAGTTGACTGCATAAGTCACGACCTGATCCCGATCCGGCCTTTGAATTTTAGAGCGCTTGAACTCGATGACGAAGAGAACACCATCGCCAAGCAACAGACAGTCCATTCGAAGCCCTCTCCGGTGAAAATCATACTCAAGGATCACATGCCTGATTGACTCGCAGCCGGGTGCCAATAGGGCCTCCCGAAGGATTGGGAGTCGTTTATCGAGTGTTTTTTGCAACAGATCGACACTGCGTCTCCATTCCTCATTCTGTGCCGATTCGATTTCGAGATTTTCATCAGCAGCCCGTCCGGCAAGCTGGTTGGCGATCGCGTCTTTCGGTGCTGCTAAGAATTCCTCCCTCGTGGCGTGATACCATGCAGGAGAATGATTGGGTCGTTGATGGGCTGCCATATTTGGACTTTCTGAAACTCACCTGATTTGATCGCCCGACTATGTGTAGCAATCACGCAATCAGCTGCTCACAACGCCACTTGAGTCCATCAGCATCCGGGTGGAAGGCTTCATCCTGTGGCAGTAGCAAGGCTTGACCGGATATAGCGATCAATTCCTTCTCCCCGTTGGAGCGGCGGGAATCAAGGACTTTGGAAACATGCCAGTAGTGATCAGGACTCGGAGCAATAAGATTCCGGTCCATCGCCCAGTGGTGATTTTTGCAAAGCGCGAGACCGTTGGTGGGGTGGTCGTTTTGGCTCTCGGAAAACGGGATGAGGTGAGCGGCGTCGATGAAGGAGACGTCGTTGCCGGCGGGGAGCTTGATACGGAGGCCGCAGGCGGCGCATTGGTGGTCGTAGATGGCGAGGATCTTGCGGCGGAAGGCGGGAGAGCGGCCGTATTCGAGGGGCTCGTCGGCGACTTGGAGATTGGATTGACGATTGGGGATTTCCGATTGTTGATTTTTGATTTGAAGAGAATTGGGAAAATACCGGGAGATGAGAGCATCGCGCATGAGCTGGCGATTGGCGGGGATGGCGACGAGATATTGGAAGCCATCGGTGAAGCGGGCGAAGACCTGGCCAATGTCGGCGACTCGGATTTCTCGCTGGATGGGCGTGGACCCGTTGCCCTCGAAGGCCTGCCAGAATCCATCGCCCGCCAGATAGCGGAAGGGCAGGTCGGGGTTGTTCTGGTCGTTGTGTTTCCTGACGAGCCGGAAGCGGGCGGTGAAGCGGTCGCGGAGTTCCTGACACCAGGGGATGCGCTCGGGAGTGGCCAAGCCTTCATCGATGAGATCGAAGGCGGCAAGCAGCAGCAAGGGCTTGTGCGGTTTCTCGTGGGGCGAGCCGTCACCCTGTTTCGTAGTGGTGTCCACATGGAGGTCGTAAAGACGTTCGATGGCGGCGGCGAGGAGCACGGAATTAGGAAAGCGGGATCCTTGCTAGATGGCGAGGAGAAAGGGTGGGGGAGGTGAACATTGAACATCGAACGCCAAACATCGAACATCGAAGGGGGAGGAAGATGTCGAAAGTCGAGTCCAAGAACTGCGGAACGGCATTCGCTTGAGCGGTTCTCTCCCATCACATCGGCGTGCCCTCTCGGCGAGAGGGCGCTACCAGCTGGCTTTTACGGGGCTTCGCCTGGGCTTCTCGCTTCGCGGGCGGACTGGAAGGCCGCGGTCCGTGAAGATGTCTGGCCGGCTCGGATCGTGCTTTTTCACCAGCACGGGGAAGCCTGTCCCGCGGCCGCGGAACGCTTTTCCATGACGAGGGAAAAGCTTTCCAAGGGCCGGGAAAAGATTTCCGAGCGGTGGGAAAAGAATTCCGAGCGGTGGGAAAAGATTTCCGAGCACCCGGGAACGTTTCCCCAGCACTGGGAAAAGCTTCCCAAGCAGTGGGAAAAGCCTTCCGGGCACAGGGAAAAGCTTTCCTGGTGCGTGAAAGAGTTTTCCGGTGGGCGAAAAGGTCGCGCACCGACCATTCCTGGAACTTGAAACGATCGCTTCAGGATCCGGTGGCTGTCAGAAACGTGGCCGGAAAATGGCGGAAAAGCCTGGATTTCAGCAGGAAAGCGGCGGGAAACACCTGTTTCAAATAAATTTTATGAATCTCTCCAGCTCGTGTTGGCCGGACGGATCAGGAGGCGAAGGCCTTGCTGGGGTGTTAGTCCGGCGGGAAACGAGCACCGCAGATGGACGCGGATGAACCTGGATTTGAAGTGGTTGATGAAGAGGGCTGATCTCACCCTGGGAGTGAAGTCGGTAGTCAATGCAACTCCCTGATGATCTGCGTGAAGCGGTGTTCATCCGCGGCTCATCTGATTTTCCAGCGTTACCGCAAGCCAAGTGCGAAACACCGCGGCTTCTGTGAGAAATCTGGGAAAACACCCGGTGCTCTTGGAGGTTAGTTTTGCGTATTTGCCACGTCAGCCTGTCGCAGGGGCATAAAATACGTGGGGGGCGGCGAGTCAAAATCAGCGGATTGGCGATTTCAAACGCCTGATTGATTCCAAAATACGAAGCATCATTTTAAAATTTCCCGTGCCGTCGCCCATTCTAACGATTAGTCGAAAATTTCCTACCCCCTAGACTTCGCCCGCTACCAGCGCTCCAATCTTGACAAACCCTAGAACCTGCACATGTTTTACATTGTAGCGACACGCTCAAAAGCACCACATCTTGTATAGTGAATAATTTGTGGATACTACATGAGCAAAATCGGTTTGCCACCCGCGATTAGAACGTGAAAGATGCCTGGCGTGTTCGAGGAGGTGTCCCGCGTGTTTTCTATCGCAACGTCCTCCTCGGACCATCAACACATAAGCCAATGGCTAATAACAATAGTAAGAATGTGTCGGCCCGGCGCGAAAAACTCCTGTCCTCGTGGCTGGAGTTCGCTCCGGATGCGACGTTCGCCGGATTCACCCTCGCCCAGTTCGAGGAGGGGTCCATGGAGCCGTTTCAAATCCGTAAAACGATGGAAGCGGCAAAAACCAAACTGGCGGGCTTGAAGCTGAGACGCGACAAGGCCGAAGAGAAACTGAACGATACGCTGGTGCTCATCGCCAACTCGATCCGGGGAACCCCGGCATACGGGCCGGACTGTGAGCTCTACCGCTCGCTGGGATTCGTCCCGAAAAGCGAACGGAAGCCCCGCACGACGGTCGCCAAGAAAAAAGAGACGCCACCCGCGGCGGACGTTGCTTGATCTGACCGTCGAAAGATGGATCAAGCAACGCCGCACTGCGGTAACAAGGGGGTCGTCGGTCCGCAAGGGCCGACGGCCTTTCTTGTGTGGAGAGTGAACGCTGGAAAGCGGGGTGCTGGGAAGCGAAAATCTTGGAGAGGGGGTAGCGGTGATCACCGGTCGCCACGAAAGAGAGATCCGGGTGAAGAGGCTTCGCGCGGCACACGGGCATCGACGCTCACAGAGCGACGCCACAGGGCGGCTCATTCGCGGTCCGATCACAGCCCGGCTTCCGCCAGGCGCTCGTCCATTTCCGTCTTCTGGAGCTCGTTGGTGAACTCGGTGAGGTCGCCGGCGATGACTCCAGTGAGGTTGTGGGTGGTGAAGCCGATGCGGTGGTCGGTGATGCGGCTTTGCGGGAAATTGTAGGTGCGGATTTTTTCCGAGCGGTCGCCGGAGCCGATGAGCGAGCGGCGATGGCTGGAATAGGCCTCCTGCTGGTCCCGAAGTTTCTGTTCGTAGAGCTTGGAACGCAGGATTTGCAGCGCCATTTCCTTGTTCTTGATCTGCGAACGGCCGTCTTCGCAGCGCACATAAAGACCGGTCGGTAGGTGGAAAATCTGCACGGCGGATTCGGTGCGGTTGACGTGCTGGCCACCCGCTCCACCGGCGCGGCAGACTTCGATGCGGAGGTCCTCGGGTTTCAATTCGACATCCACTTCCTCAGCCTCGGGTAGGACGGCGACGGTGACGGTGGAGGTGTGGACACGCCCCTGGGTCTCGGTGGCGGGCACGCGCTGGACGCGGTGCACGCCGGACTCGTATTTCAAATAACGGAAAACCTCCTGACCGGTGACTTTGAGAATGACCTCCTTGAAGCCGCCGACTTCCGACGGGCTGCTTTCGAGGTGCTCGCATTTCCACCCGCGGAGGTCGGAGTAGCGTTGATACATCCGCATCAGTTCGGCGGCGAAGAGCGAGGCCTCGTCGCCGCCGGCGCCGGCGCGGATTTCGATGAGCGCGTCGCGGTCTTCGTTAGGATCGGCCGGGAGCAGGGCGTATTGAAGTTCGGTGCCGAGGGTGGCGATTTCAAGCTCCAACGAGGGGATTTCTTCCAGCGCCATCGCGGAGAATTCCGGATCGTCGGATTTCGCGAGTTCTTGGTTGTCAGTGAGATGGCGTTTGGCAGCTGCGAGTTTTTCCCAAAGGGCGAGGGTTTGCTTGAGCTTGCCGTGTTCGCGCAGGATTTCAGTCGCGCGCTTGGGATCGGAGAAAAGATCCGGGTCGCCCACAGCCTCCTCCAGTTCCGAGAACCGGTCGCGGCGTTTTGAAATGAGAGACGAGTAATCCATGAAAGGGCAGGGCGGGGGACTGGATAAGTGGGATTTTCCGCAAGGGGGAGAAAAAACGAACGGCACAAACCGACGTCACCCATGACAAGCTATCCCAGAGCGGTGATCAGGGAGTTCCGCCCTTGATGAAGTCGACGAGATCCATGCGGGATTTCACCAGATCGGGAGGATTGAGATAAAACATGTGTCCGCCGTCATAGAAGGTGGTGGAGATGTTTTTGCGGACATTTTCCGGCAGGTTGAGCATGTGCCGGAC
>JBEDKU010000431.1:0-3817 GCA_041172045.1 Verrucomicrobiota bacterium
GTAATAACCATCCACCGTGTTTTCCTGGAGCGTGGCATTGGGTGGAAGCGTGCCACCAATCAGGGAACCCGAGCCTGACTTGGTGCCGTATTCGAGCACCTTGACCTGCCCGAAAGGAGGAAGATTGGTGCCGGAGGCATTCACGGTCACCGCGCTGTTCAGCGTGAGGCTGGCGGTATTGATCGGAACGCCATTCGACGGGCTGTAAACACCGAGATTGAAATCGAGTTGGTCACCGGAGTGGGTGACGCTCGAGGGAGCCCATGAGACGGCACCCGCAGCGACGGCAAGGCCGCCCGCGTTCACGGTGGCAGGCCCGGTCGTGGTGCTGACAGCTCCCAGCGTGAGGACGCCGACACCGCTTTTGGTGATTCCGCCGCCAGTGGAGACGGTGTCGGTCAACAGCGGTTCGCCAATCGTGACGTCATTTCCATCGGTGTCCACCATGGCACCCAAGGATTTCACGAAGGCGGTGGTATTGGAGAGATTGGGAAAGAAGGTGGGGCTTGTCACCAGTGATTTGAGGGTTCCACCGTTGAAATTGATGGTGTTCGTGCCGCCCAAGCGCACGATATCATTGAATGCCAAGGTTCCGCCATTGAGGTTGACGGTCGCCGTGGAGGCATTGAGGGTCAAAGTGGAAAGCGTGGCGGAGCCGCTGTTGATGTTGAAAATGCCAACGCCGGTTCCTCCAAGACCCATCGACGTGCCAATGTTAGGACTGATGCCGAGAGACGGGCCGATGTAGCTTCCTCCGGCGATGGTGAGCGTGCCGGTTCCAGCGCCATTTCCGATCACATCGAGGATATCGGACCCTGCGGACGAGAAAGTTCCGCCCGTGATGGACATCGCACCACTGGTTGCGCTGCCAATGACCAGTCCGCGGACGCCGGTGGCACCATACACCGTGGTTCCGAGAGTGACGTCGTAGATGAGTGGATTGGCGGCCGCATTGCTGACAGTAATGCGATGGCCGGCGGTCACATTGTTCGGAGCCGCACCCGAAGGCGTCCAGTTGCCGGGGAGTGTCCATGCGCTACTGGTGCCACCGGTCCAGACATAGGTGGCGGCATGGGCATTGCCTGCAAATGCCGTGATGGCGGTGACGAGAGCGAGGGATTGAAATGACGGTGTGCCGAGGAAACGGCGGATGGATCTTGGCTTCATGGATTCTGGTTTTATCGGGGTTGATTCAGGAAATCGGCGCAAAGGCCGGATTGAAAATAACGACAGAGATGGGCTATCTACCGAAGGGGATTTTGGCGGCTCCCGGATGGGTTCGGATCGGCCATGACGGTCAATTTCTTTAATGGAGCGGAGGCAAGGTGCGACAATTTCATGATTCCGCCTACTGCCCGATCGGGTAGGCGACGGCGAATACGTGCGTCATGGAATCCCTGGAACAGGAACCAACGGGCATTGCAGCGCCCCTTGCAAGCGAAGGCTCCGTCGTGCGTGGCAATGCTGGCAGGCAGGAGCCACGGGCCACCTCGCCCGCCGTCCTGCCTCCGCCACCAACGCGATGACAGCCGCAGCAGCCAATCACAGCAAGTTTTGGATACGGGGAGTTTTCATCCGGTAAGACTATCCCCAGCGAACCAACGTGAATGCCGGTGACAGCCGCATGAACCGGAGATTCGCCGGGGTGGTCAGGGAGCGGTCGTCCACTGGCGGCTGTAGGAAAGTCCTCCAATGTCGCAAACACTGGCTGAAGAAAAAACACCTTCTATTCCACGGATCCCGTCACCTCCATCTCAGCGAGCGCGGCGCGCAGGCCTCCCGACTCACCGGTGAACGTCAACCGCAGGAAACGCCCGCGGACCGGCGTCGAGGCGGCATCATCGCACAGCACACCAGAGCCGGGTGCTTGCGATTGATCAGCAACTGATTTCCAACCTCCCGCTCCATCATCGGACATCTCGATTCGATAACGCCAGTTCGCCGCATTCGGAAAGGTGAGCCTAACCCGGCTGACCGTCACGATGCGTTCCAAGTCGACCCGCAACCAAGCGGGTTTGTCATCCTCATGTGCCTGCCAGAACGTCGCCGTGTTTCCATCGTTGGCGAGGTTCGGGCCATGTCCATAAGCTTCGCTGCTGCTTCGCGAGGGAGTCTCCATACCAAAACGCGAGAGCGCCTGCACTTTCGCATTACCGGTGAATGCCACATAGTGACGAGCTTTCACCGGACGTGTTTGGCCCGGGTTGTAACGAGGTGCACCAAGCGAGATGATTTCAATGGTGGCATCCTTGAGCCCCGGCGAAGTGGCGTGGATGATGGATTTCCCGGCATGATAGGAGCGAAATTCGATCGCCGCCTGGCCGTCGCGGATGGCAATGTCCGAATCCGGAGCAAAGGTGATCGATGTGCCGGTTGGAAACTCGCCGGGACCCGAATCGATCGACAGCGTGACCGGCGGGCAGTTGCTGATCGGCTTGCCCGTGGCATCGACGACGGTGACAATTACTTGTGTGTCCTCAGTTCCATCGACGCTTTTGAGCACCGTCGCATCGGCCGACAATTTCAATCCTGCGGGATTTCCATTAGCCGGCAACTCGGGTGGCGGGATTTTTTTGTATTCATTGCGATACCAATACCATTGGCGCTTCGGCAGACGGAAATAGTCGATCATTCCCATGCCGCCGAACTTGCGCCCGGCGATGCTGCCGTGGTCGAACGCGCACCAGATCGCCTCGCCGCTGCGCCATGCGAAGCGCTCCTGTTGGAGATCGCCCCAGCCGGGTTCATACTTGCCCGGGCGGTCGGCCATGGTGGAGCCGTATTCACTCACCACGCTCGGGATCCCGGGGCTGATGAAAAGACGCGCGCCGTCGCCGTTGTAGCCCGCGACGTCGCCGAGATTGTCCATTTCTCCGCGTTGGCAGCCACCGATGGCCGCCGGGCGGGTGGGATCGAGCTCGTGGACCAGCGCGACGGTTTGTTTGAGCAGTTCGCGCACTTTCGGCATCGTGGAATCCGCAGTGAAGAAGACCTCGTTGTTCATGCCCCAGGTAATGATGCTGGGATGATTGCGGTGGATGCGGATCATCTCGCGCAGGCTGTCCTTCACGCTCTGTTCGAAGCCAGCCTGATGCTCCGGTTCTGGCGGATAGGCGCTGGCTCCCCAGGCATGGGTGAAGCCCGCCGTGCCCCAGAAACAGTTTTCGGACCAGAACAACATGCCGAGCTCGTCACAAGCCTTCGAAAACGCCGGCGCATGCGGGTAATGCGAGCCGCGGATGAAATCAAAGCCCGCGTCCTTCACCATTTTCACGTCGCGATGGAACCCGCTGTCCGCCACCGCGTCCCCCCAGCCGGCGTGGTCCTGATGGACATTCGCGCCCTTGAAATAGTGGTGCTCGCCGTTCAGGAAAAATCCCTGGTCCGCCGTGAACTTGAACCAGCGGAATCCTAACGGAGAAGTGAAATCATCCACCGCCTTGCCATCATCCAGCACGGTGGTTTGGACCGAATAGAGGTAGGGATGATCCGGATGCCACAGCTTGGGCTGCGGGATCGTCGGACTTGTCTGATCAAATTCCACCGCGGAATTCGCGGCGACACTCCGAGTGGAACTCATGGCCGCCACTTCCCTGCCGTCGGCATCGAGGACGCGTGTGCTGACCGTCGTGTTTTTGGAAACACCCGAGGCATTCACGATCTCCGTCTTCACATTGACCGTGCCGGATTCCTTGGACACCTGCGGCGTGGTGACAAAGGTGCCATACCAAGCGACATGAAGCGGCGAGGTGACGACGATCCGCACGTTTCGATAGATCCCGCCGCTGAATGTGTGCTCTCCGGCGCGCGGGTCCAG
>JBEDKU010000432.1:0-2916 GCA_041172045.1 Verrucomicrobiota bacterium
TTCCAGCACTTCCCGGTAGGTGTGGCTGATCCCGAAGTATCCCATCCAGCCGTTCGCGAACTTGCGCAGTTCGATGATCATATCTTCCGCGCTGTGTCCACGGTTGCGGCGGGTGATTTCCTTCACTCTCTGCTTGCACCGTTTCAGGGACTTTTCAGTCCATTTCACTTTTCCCTGTTTGCTGATTTTGAACCCGAGGAACTCGCACTCGGCGAGCGGTGCGCACTTGCTCTTGGTGCGGTTGACTACTAAATGGGGTCAGGCCTTGCGGGCTCACATTTTGTTTGTGCTGATGCAATGATCCGGTGAGTTTCGTGCATGGCCCGTCCGATTCGTTTTCAGTATCCCGGCGCGATCTATCACGTGATGGCGCGGGGCGACGGCGGCAAGACGGTGTTCGAGACCGATGATGATCGGAAGGCCTTCGTGTTCCGGCTGGGCCAGGTTTGTGGAAGTCATGGCTGGCGGGTTCACGCGTGGGTGCTGATGGACAACCATTTCCACCTGCTGCTCGAAACCCCGCAGGCGAACCTGGTGACCGGCATGCAGTGGCTGATGGGAACCTACAGCCAGGGTTGGAACCGCGCCCGCCTCAGGCGGGGTCATGTCTTCCAGGGCCGCTACAAATCCGTGCCGGTCACCGGCACGGACGCGGACGCGTATTATTTCCGGATCGTAGCCGATTACATCCATCTCAACCCGGCGAGGGCGGGACTGGCCGGCGGAAAGCGTGGTTCTTTGACGGGCTACCTGTGGAGCAGCCTGCCGGCCTACGTGAAGGGAAACGGGCCGGACTGGCTGGTGATGGAGCGGGTTTTGCGCGCGTTCGAGCTGGCTCAGGACGGCCGGGGCAGGCGGGCGTATGTGGCGTGGCTGGAAGCAAGGGCCGCGAACGCGAAGGGCAAGGTCGATGACGAGGCAACGGCGGCGATCCGGCGCGGGTGGTATCTCGGCAAGGAAACTTTCAAGGATCGGCTGCTGAAGCTTCTGGATAAAGCGACGCAGCCCGCCAGTGGCAACCGGAACCGGACGGGGGAAGCCCTGCGCGACCATGGGGAAAAAGAGGCCGAGCGGATTGTGCGCCGTTCATTGAAGTCACTGCGACTTGCGCCGGCCACGGAGGCGCTGGCCAAGCTGGCGAAGAGTGACTGTCGCAAAGCGGCACTCGCCTCACTGCTGCGCGAGCGGACCAGCGTGGGCAACGGCTGGATCGCGGCGAGGCTGGCCATGGGACACCCCGGTTCGGTGAGCCGGATACTCGGTGCTTGCAAAAGCGACATGGAGATCGCATCGATGAGAAATGCACTGGCGAAGGAGCTTGATCAAGGCGGAAAGGCAGCCAAGAAGTGAATGCGCGAGGCCTGACCCCATTTAGGATTGATTGAAGATGCTGCACGAGAAATTACTGACTATGAACAAAACGTTGTGATCGTCCCGACATGGCAAAGCATTTCAGGTATGACTACCGGACCACTGCTGGAGGCGATCTTTAGTATTCTGGGAAAAAATTCATGCACACCCTCAGGGAAGGACTTCAGTGAACTTTTCAGGCAGCCATTCATGCCACCACCCTCATCGGATGTCATCACACCAGGCGCACCTCCACTGCTTCCTACCGGGAGCCTCGCCAATACAGCGGACCGCTGGCATTGGATCCGCCCTGAGACGCAGGACGGAATTCTCGATACTTGGACTAGCGAAGGACTTACAAGAAAACTGCTTCTGACGGATTCTCCTATGCGTTCAGACGGTCACCGTTTTTCAGTCTTATCCGCCGCGTCAGTACCGACAGGAACCTTAGTCCCGATCAGATGTTGGGACGATGACGACAATCCATGAGTTAATTCAAAATTGATGATATACAGAACTATTATATTTATTTTACTAGCGCAGATTGGGCCATTAGCCAAATTTGTTTATGCAGATACTCCTGTTCTGACATACCCCCAAAAGTTCACTTGGAGAGGTGTTTTTGATTGTGGATTACGCCCAAAACACCACCCTGGTTTGGAACGCAAAAAAACAGAATGCATCGACCAAGGATTGACCATTCTCACATCAGAGAATGGAGAGCCGTTTAAATTAGATTCAGGAAGGCTTTCGATCGAGCTGATGCATGATAATAGAATCCGGCTATTAATGCATATTAGTCGGGTTCCTATTGCGATGGAGGAGGGCAAGCGACGACAAGATCTGTTTCGCTCACTGGTTCAACCTCACCTCACACGCACTGGATCAATGCCCGTCATCATGGATGAAAAGTCAGGGGCTGTCATGGCAACCTCGGATAACAGTGTAACGGCCAGAATGAAAAATCTTCGGATAAGCTATGGGTTCACGCCATCATTTCAGAAAGCCAAACCCCTGATCCCGATATTGATGATTTCGACCCATCCGGCAATTGGCGAAGATTCGCCCCCGATTCGTCGCAAGATTGTAGAACCTCCCGCAGGTTACGAGTGGTATAGTCTTGATCCAAAAGTCAGCACGCCGGACCCTGGATCGACGCCTGAAACCTTGCCAGCTCCAGAGGTCAAAGTTCCCGAGAAAGAAACGCTAGCCCTGCCAAAGGTTGAGGCTAAAAACATACAGCAGGAGAATCCGAAAACCGAAAAGGATCAGTCACGATTGGGATGGTGGATAGGATTGTTTTGCCTTCTTTTGGTAGTAATGGTGGCGGCATTCAGAAAGTTCGGATCAGGAATACCAAAACCGAAATAGTAAATAGTGCCAGGCCTCGCGGGCTCACATTTTGTTTGTGCTGCTGCCATGATCCGGTATGCCTCGTGCATGGCCCGTCCGATTCGTTTTCAGTATCCCGGCGCGATCGATCATGTGATGGCGCGGGGCGACGGCGGCAAGACGGTGTTCGAGACCGATGATGATCGGAAGGCCTTCGTGTTCCGGCTGGGCCAG
>JBEDKU010000433.1:0-5824 GCA_041172045.1 Verrucomicrobiota bacterium
TGATATGGCTCGGGGTGCCGCGGAGGCTGAGGTGCACTTCGCGGGCCTGTGAATGCCGTCCGGCATTCGCGGCGGCTTCGTGGGCGATGCGCAGCAGGGCGGTTTCGACACGGGGGCCGAGGCGCGGCAGAGGGTCATCCGCGTGCATGTGAAAAACGGCGCCACCGAGCTGGGCGAGCGGCTTCACACTCTCCTCCAGCGCGGTGCGGAGGCCCTGCTCGGCGAGAGTGACGGACATGAGATCCTGGATGGTGCCGCGGCTCTCCACACTGGCACGCTGCACCATCCGCTCGGCCATTTGCAGGGTGCTAATCGCCTTGGGCGGATCGGCGATGTTGTCGCGCGTGCTGCCGATGAGCATGCCGATGCCAGTGAGCTCCTGATGCAGGGTGTCGTGCAGGTCTCGACCGATGCGCTGCCGCTCTTGCATCCGACTTTCCTGGGTGATGCGTTCGGCGATGGCTTCGGTTTGGCGTTTCACGGTTTGCTGCAGGACGATGTTCCAGAGTAAAATGGCGAGCGTGATGAGTGCGATACCGCAGAGCGCCCAGGTGAGTCTTTGCGTTGTCCACCACGAGGGCGCGGCGATGAGCTTTATGGCATTCATGTCCTGCATGTGCAGGATGAAACTGGCGGGCTTTGGCATTTCACGGATAGGCCAGCCTTGGACGAGGCGAAGCTCGCAGACGCCGCTGAGATCGAGCAGGCTGCCTGGAAGCAGCCCGGCGATTTGTTCTTCGGTAACATCGGGGCCGAGTATCGCGTGGCTGACCACCCCGTCGTGTGCGACATGCAGGCGATGCCAGCCGTGCTCGTCATGATCCGATTTGATCAATGATGCCTGGATGGTGATGAACATGCCGTCGTAGTCTTCGAGTCGCAGGATGGGCTTGCCGCCGGGCGGGACTCTCATCAGCTCATTCAAAGTGACGCGCTGCGGTGCCGGCACCTCAGCATGGCCTTTGATGCGGAATACGGACTCGACGAGGACGGCAAAGTGCGGCGTCCGTTCCACGAAGCCGGATGCCTCTACGACATCGCCAACGGTCAGCGGATCCTTTTGCCGACTATGAACGCGGAAAGTGCGCTGCTCGCATTGGAGATAAAAGAACTCACCCCGCCGGTGCAGCGTGACAGTGCCAGCGATGCACCGCCGGTGGAGCACGGCAGGGCCGGGGCGAAAGGCATTCAGCGCCAGCGGCGAGGCGAGCGGCACTGCGAAAGGGTCAGCCGGGCCATGCTGGAGGATGGTGAGGTGCTGGGGGCCGGCGAGCCGCAGATTGACCCCGGTGCATTCGCCGCGTGGATTGTAGAGCGTGAAGCAGGTGCCCTCCAACCGCAGCCGTGCATCCACGAGCGACTCCGGCAGGCCGCCATCCGGCGCGGGGACAAAGGCGGAGAAAGTGCCTGTTTCCTCCGCGATCTCGAGACGGTAGCTGCCGTGACCATCTTTGTACATCCTCCTCACCACGCCTTCCAAGCTTATCAGGGCACAGTCGTAGCGGCCATTTTGCAGCTTCCAGAGCTTGCTGGGGCTGCTGGGCGGCAGAGTGCCGGGGCCGAGGCGTTTCACGCTACTGACTTCGACGAGCGAGGTGAAACCCGGGCCGCTGACGCCGACGACCTCGATCTTCTCGCCTAGTTGTAGGTCGGCGAGCGGTTTATTGAGATTCGGGCGCAGGGTGCAGTAAACGCCTTCGGCCCCATCGTGGAGGACAAAGGCTGAATTGCTCTTGTAGCGCAGCGCCTCACGGTAGCTGACCACTCCCTTGATGCGGACGGGCAGTCTTTGCACGGCATCCTCTCTGGTCAGCGCCTTTACTGCCGCGCAGGTCGTGAGCGGCCCTGGGGTAGCGGGTTCTTGGGCCACCGCACCGGACATCGTCACGGCCAGCGCGGACAAGGCGAGCCATCGGCGAATGTGTTCACAGAGTTGATGCATGAAATCAAAGTGCTACAATCGTTTTGGGCCCGCGCCAAATGTTCGATCGGACATTTCGATTGTCCGATCGATATGATGCGCTCACGATCAATCTCTGAAAGGTTCCCGCACGATGAAACCCACTACAAGCATCTTTATGAAACCCACTACAAGCCTCATCCACCGCAACTTCGCCCTCTCCAGCCGCCTTCGTGGCCGTCATCGCAACCGTGCGCTTGCCACAGCATTCATGACCGCGCTGGCTTCCGCCGCAACTCCCTTGTCTCAGGCTGCTCAGCTCACTTGGAGTGGTGGCGGCGGCGATGCGAACTGGAGCACGGGGACGAACTGGGCAGGAACGGCCCCGGTGAACGATGATGCTTTGATCTTCGCAGGAAACACCAACCTGATCACCAACAATGACATCACAGGTCTCACTGTGCTCGTCGGCACCACTCCAGCCTCTGCCCTCGCCTTTACCAATGCGAGCAATGTGACAGGCGGCGCATTCACACTCGGCGGCAATGCCATCACCCTCGGAGGCCCAATCAACACGACGGCGATGACGGCCGGCACGCTGGTTGAGACGATCAGCCTTCAATTGGACCTGATTGCCACCCGAACCATCACCACGGCCACCAACCACGGCTTGACGATTTCCGGGCTTGTCAACGATACCAGCGGCACGAACAGCGCGGGAATCACGAAAACCGGCGTGGCCACGCTCCTGCTTTCGAATGACCTGAATAACTTCACCTCCCTCGCCATCCAGCAAGGCACGCTGAGTGCGACCAGCATCGAGCCGAGTGGAATCGTGAGCGCCATCGGCATCGGCAACACCATCACCATGGGAAATACCAGCGTGGAGGGAATTTTGACCTTCACGGGAACTGTCGCCCCCACAGGAAACATCAATCGGGCGATCGCTCTCGCGAACAGCACCATTGGTGGAAGGATCAACAACAACAGCGCAACAGTGCCGCTGGTGTTCAATGGAACCTTCTCCGCTGCTGGTGCAAGCAACAGGGCGATGACTTTGGGCGGAACCAATACAGGAGCCAACGACTTCCAGAACATACTGATCAATCCGACCGGTGGCGTTCTCACGGTCGCCAAGACTGATGGCGGGACCTGGACCTTGTCTGGCGCGAATACCTACACAGGGCAGACCAACATCAACAACGGCACCCTTAATGCCGCCACCATCGCCGACAGCGTATCCAGCAATCTCGGTCTCGGCACTTTGATTCGCCTCGGCAACACCAACACGACCGGCACGCTGAACTACACGGGCAGCGGCACCACCACCAGCCGCACGATCACCATCGGCAACAACAGCGGAACTCCTGCTGGCACCGACACGGGTGGGTCCACGATCAACAGCAACGGCAGCGGAGCCTTGGTCTTCACCGCAGCCAATTTCAACACCACCGGCCTGTCGGGTTCGGTCGCTACATCTCGAACCCTCACCCTGGGTGGTGCCAACACCGGGGCGAATGAAATCCAGGGCATCATTGCCAACGGCCTCACCGGCACCATGGCGACGAATGTGGCCAAATCGGGCATCGGCACCTGGTTGCTGTCCGGTGCCAACACCTACACAGGAACCACCACCATTAATGCTGGAACGTTGAAACTGGGTGGTTCGACCGTGCTCCCTACAAACTCGTTGACCATCGGTGCCAGCGGAGCTGCGACCGCAAGCACTTTGGACCTTAATGGATTCTCGGAAACTATCGGCTCATTGACGCTGGGAAGGCCTACCACCACAGTTGCCGGTGCCACGGCGAACGTGGCCAATAATGGCGGCGGCTCGCCAGTGCTGACGCTCGGAGGTGCGCTCACTTACAACGCGGGATCCGCTACTTTTGAAAACGGACAGGCCACAATTTCCGCCAACATCGACACCGCAGGGGTTGGCCGCAACATCATCGTGGGTGATGGCAGTGGAGCAGTCGATTTGTCAATCTCGGGAGCCATTTCTGGTGTGGGTAACCTCACGAAGTCTGGTGCTGGCGTGCTCCAGCTCTCCGGAGCAAATATTAACACGGGCAACCTGATCATTCAGGAAAGCACGGTGAAACTGGGTGCCAGCAACGTGCTCACCGATACAACCTCCATCAACGTCGGAAACAACGCTTCTGTCGCTGGCGCCACATTCGATCTCAACGGCTTCTCAGACACGGTGACTTCGGTCACCCTGGGTACTACAGCACCTGGCACGGCTGGATTGACCCACTCGGTCGTCAACACGGGTGGAACCGGCGTGCTCACTCTGGGTGCTACGCTGACTTACAATGCCGGCGGAGCCAACCTTAACGGTCAGGCCACGATTTCTGCTGATCTCGCCACTGGCGCGACGGCTCGCAGTTTCGCGGTGGGTGATGGATCGGCAACGGACGATCTGGTGATCACGGGCGCGCTGCAGGCCGGTGGTGGATTCAATGTCAACGGCAGCGGCACCCTGAGGTTGGACAACGCTGGCAACAATCACGCCAGCAGCGTGATCTCTGGCGGTGCCACCCTCAAGCTGGGTGCCAACAGCGTGCTCGGCACCGGCGTGGTGAACTTGGACCAAGCAATCGCAGGCACCTCCACTCTCGATCTCAACGGCAAGACAGATGCCGTCGGTGGGGCGCTCAGCCTTTCGAACAGTGGCACCACCGCCTTGGGTGCCGTCAACCAGATCATTGACTCCGCGGGAGGCGGCGTCCTCCAGCTCAATGGTGCTGTATCCTACAGCGCGGGAGGTGTGGGCTTCAATAACGGGACCTCCACCATCTCAGCCTCCCTCGAACTGAACGGAGTCACCCGCAATTTCAATATCGACGACAGCGATCAGGTCTCGCAGGACGTCATCATCTCCGGGGTGATTCAAAACAGCACTGGCACCGCAGGCATCGGCAAGAATAATGCAGGCACGCTCGTCCTCTCCGGCGCCAACACTTACAACGGAAACACGGGCGTCAACGCCGGCACACTCGAACTCGCCGACAATGCGAGCTTGAAGTTCGTGCTTGGCGCGACAAGCGGCGTCAACAACAGCATCGGCGGGGCCGGCACAGCCATCCTCAACGGTGACTTCGTGATCGATACCTCGGCGGCCGACGCGCTTCCTTCCGGCTCGTGGTCCTTGGAAAACGTAACCAGTCTCACCGGGGCCTATGGTTCCACCTTCACTATCTCCGGGTTCAGCGATATCGGAAGCGATCAGTGGGAGAAAAACATCGGCGGTGGCAAGAAATACACCTTCAATGAAACCACCGGCATCCTAACACTCGGCACATCCGGCAGCCCCTACACCTCCTGGGCCACCTCCAAAGGCCTGACCGGCCTGCCCGGCTCCGCCACCGACCCGGCCCAGGACGCAGATCCAGACAAGGACGGCCGCAACAACATTGGCGAATTCGCCTTCAATGGCGATCCGCTCAGCGGCGCGGACAACGGCAAGGTCTTTGTGTTAACTGCAGACAGCGATTTCGATGGAAATACGGACAAGGAATTGATCCTCACCGTCGCCGTGCGCACCGGCACTCCGGCTTTCACCGGTTCGCCCTCGCCCGCGTCGGTGAATCCGACCGACGCCATCACCTACAGTATCGAAGGCAGCCTGAATCTGGCCGGCTTCCCGACCACGGTCGACGTGGTACCCACGGCCGTGACCACCGGTCTGCCTGCCGCAGGTGCGGGCTACGAATACCGTAGCTTCAGTCTTAACGGGTCGAACGGCCTATCTGGCAAGGGTTTCCTCCGCGCCAAGGTGACTTCGCCCTGAGCCGCCTCATTCGCAAAACACCCCATCGTCCGCTCGCGGGCGGTGGGGTGTTTTGGCAAAGTGGCTGGAACTTGCGGTTCCAGTAGTCTTGGGGACGATGAGTGGCGGTGTCCACCACGACTGCGCTG
>JBEDKU010000434.1:0-3556 GCA_041172045.1 Verrucomicrobiota bacterium
TTGCTGGCACCTAGCTTCAAAGTACTATCCTGAATGATCAAGTTGCCTGCGTTTGTATTTGCCCCGGAGAGCTGGAGCACGCCAGTGCCCGTCTTCGTGAGATTTCCCGCGCCGGAAATGGCTCCCGAGATCTCCAAGTCCACTGCTGCGCTGCCATCACCCACGGCGATCGTGCGGCCAGCCCCGCCCGTGCCGATGTTGGCGGAAATTGTTGCTTGTGCGTTTAGAAAGCCGCCCGATCCCGCACTGTAAGTGAGCGCACCTCCGAGCGTCAGTACTGGCGAGCCGCCGCCACTGTTGGCCACGTTCGCAATGGCACCGGCAACGGTGGTGGTAGTTCTGCCCAGAGCCAATGCGCCGATGGTTTCCGAGAATCCATTGAGGTCCAAAGTGCTTGTGGTCGCAGCTCCGGTGGCGCCGATGGTTACGGCTGTGTTCGGGAGCACATTCGAAGCGCCCAATTTTAAGGTTCCAGCATTCACCGTGGTAGTTCCTGTGTAAGTATTGGCGCCGGACAACATCCAAGTGCCGTTGCCCGATTTTGCCAAATTCGTCACCAAAGTGCCGGTGAGGCCGTTGGCGATGACGCCTTGGATTTCATTCGCCCCGGTGTTGGCACCACCCAGGGTTAGGGTCCGAGCTGTAGCGACGGAACCCGTTAGGCCGGTGGTGTTGAAATTGGCCGCGGTGAAAACCAAGGGTCCGCTGCCGTTGCTGTTGATCGTAGCACCACCCGTGTCGCCGACAGCAGGAGTTCCACTGTTGTTGCCGATGGTGATCGTGCGGCCGGTGGTGCTGCCGGTGCCGGTGTAGTTCAGCGTGCCGGAGTTGCCGGCGCTGCCGATACGAATGAGAGTGCCTAGACCAAGATTGCTGGAGCCGCTGTCGGCGATGGTGGCGACATTGAGGGTGCCGTTGTTGATCTGGGTCTGCCCCGTGTAGGTGCTCGCGCCAGACAAGGTCCAAGTTCCGGCATCAGCCTTGACGACCGTGAGAGTGCCACCGCCAGCCGTATTGACCAGTGTGTTTTGGAAGTCGTTGGCTCCTGTGTTGGCTCCGCCAAGGGTCATCGCTCTACTGCTGGCACCAGCCGCGGAGAAGGACCCGTTGAACACCAAGGGCACCGATCCGTTGTTGTTGATCTGGCCACCGATGGTGCTGTTATTGAGAGCGATCGTTCGATTGATGTTTCCTGTGGGGGCGACGCTTCCGGTGAAGTTGAGAATTCCCGAGGTGGAGGTGTTGCCTAAAGAGATGGTGTTTCCGATACCGATGGCGCTCGCAACTCCACTTGCCTCAATGCTGGTCGCGCTCAGGGTGCCTTGCTGGATGTTGAGAGTGGTGAAATTGTTCGAGTTATTCGAAAGCAAGAGCGTGGCCACGCCGGTTTTCGTGATTCCCGCGCTATTCGTGCCGCTGGTATCGTTGATAAGCCCAGAAATGGTCAAACCGTGATTGGTGGCCGTGGTGATGGTTCGGTTGGCAACCATGTCCAACTGAAGGCTGATCGTGTCAACCAGCGTGCCGGTTGTCACCGCCGTCGTAGTGATCGAGCCACCAAGGGTGATGGCATTGCCGCCGAGTGTGAATGCGCCACCGGTGACATTGCTCGTATTGGTAAAGGCGATGGCAGCAGCAGGAGTCGTGCCGTTGATCAAAGTGAGACCGGTGATGTCGTTGTTGGTGATCAGGTTGGTGTTACCTGCGAAGATCAAAGCATCATTGCTCACCGGGGCGGTTCCCGCCCAGTTCGTCCCCGTGCTCCAGTTCGCATCGCCGCCGCCGCCACTCCAAGTGAGCTGAGCAGCCTGAGAAAAAGGGGTTGCAGCGGAAGTCAGCGCGGTCATGAATGCTGTGGCAAGCGCACGGTTGCGATGACGGCTGGAGAGGGCGAGGTTGCGCTGGATGATTCTTGTAGTGGGTTTCATAAAGATGCTCGTAGTGGGTTTCATGAGACGGCAATTTTTCAGAGATTGATCGCGAGCGCATTATATCGATCGGACAATCGAAATGTCCGATCGAACATTTGGCGTGGGCCTGAAACGATTGCAGCACTTCGATTTCATGCATCAACTCTGTTTCTCCGTATTCAATCCACGCCGCGAATGCACGGGCATCAATCTGCGGCTCACGAGCCCAAAGCATTTGGCGGTGCTGCCGCACGGCCCGGAGAATCCCTTCGCAGCTCCGCTGGTCTCATCCTTGGCGCTGAATCCCTTCCGGGCCGGTCCGGCCTTGCTCCATCGGCACCGGAGCGTCGGCACGGTCACGCTGCACCGCCAACGCCCGGCATGGCGGGGAAAAGGGGCTAAGTTTCAAAATCTTGACAGAGGCCAGTCACGGTAATTTCACGAACACCAGGCGTCCCCAATGCTCCGGGAGGTGCATGTTGACCACGCCTTGAGGACTCCAGACCCAGTTGTCCTCGGGATGTTCGCCGTTGGGGATTTGGGTGCCTTTCCGCGGGATGCGGAGATAGCGGCCGTTTTCCAGTTCGTGCTGCCATTGCACGCGGGAAAAGTTGATCCGCCAGGTGTCGCCGGGCTGCGGGGGAGAGGTCGGTTTTCCCTGATAGCGGACCAGGTCTTTCCATGGCATGAAGACTTCCACGGACCAGCCGGTGTCGGCATCGGCGGGGTTGTTGATCGTGCCGTGGATTTTCACCGCGCTCTCGAGTCCGGGGAGATTGGTGCCAAGAGCGGGTTTGCCGCCTTTTGAATAGGGCTTGTCGAGGGTGAGCTCCCAAATCGTGCCGAGGGCGTTGATTTCGAACTCATAGTAGTTGAGCGTGTCGCCGTCGGGATCGAGGAAGATCTCGAAATCGTTGTCGTGGAAGATGACGGCGTTCTTTTCCGTGAGCGTGGCCCAGACGTGAGGCTCGGACAATTCGGCCGCGATGTAGAGTCCGTCGGCGGTCCACAGAATTTTGGCGCGGGTGCGGAAGCGCGGAACGGCGAAGCCCTTGCCACGGATATCACTGAAATCACTGGACCACGGGATGTCTTTCCAGGCGGCCTCGGCGAGGTCGCCGTCGATGACCGGCGGTTGTTGGGAAAAGCGGCATTCGTAGCTTAGCGGAGCGGCGGAGGCGATGCTGGCGAGACCAAGCAGGTAAATCCATTTCACATGGCCATTCCGCCCCGGCAAACGGGTGGTGACAATGCCAAAATCAGAACCCTCCGAAAGCGATCCCGGCGAACAAGCATTGCGGGGCCTATACGGGTCTCTTGTGGGCGGTCTCAGGGGGTTTGACCTGCAGCCGCTCCATTTGCAGGGTGGTCTTCACGTCGCGCAACCGCAGGTCGATAGCCACCCAATCGAGCGGAGCCATGTGGGTGGTGACGACTGCCCCGACTGGCATCAGGCCCATGATTTGAATGGGTTGTTGGGTATGATGTATGGACGGGATTCAAGTGATCAGGCCTGTCCATGGAAATCCGGATGGTTGTGGCTGATTTTGTGGAGCTGCTGTTGGTCGGCAGCAGCTTGCTCGCCCTTGCCTTTTTGGTATCGGCGCGAATGTGCTCTTGATTGGTCTCCACGACCACAAACCGTT
>JBEDKU010000435.1:0-3017 GCA_041172045.1 Verrucomicrobiota bacterium
CGTCCCGGCCGGGCCGCTGTCGCACCACCTCCAGTCGCGCGAAAACGTCAACGCCATCCTCCGCGCCGGTAAAATTCCGGTGACGACCTTGCGCGCGTCCATCATCGTCGGCTCCGGTTCCGCGTCGTTTGAAATCATCCGGGATCTGGTGGAGAAACTGCCCTTCATGATCACCCCGCGCTGGACCGCCACTCGCTGCCAGCCGATCGCAATCCGCAATGTCGTCGGCTACCTCACCGGCTGCCTCGACACGCCGGAAACCCTCGGCCAGGAGCTCGACATCGGCGGCCCGGAAGTCCTAACCTACCGCGAGCTGCTCCGCCAATACGCGGAAGCCCGCGACCTGCGGCGTTGGTTCATCTCCGTGCCGCTGCTCACGCCCCGGCTGTCGGCGGGTTGGCTGCACTTCGTCACCGCCACCACCCTGCCGCTGGCGAAGTCGCTCGTCGAGTCACTGCGCAACGAGACCATCTGCCGCGACCACCGGATTGAAAAACTCATCCCGCAGGAGCTGCTTTCCTATCAGGATTCGATCCGCCTCGCCTTCGCGATGATCGCGCAGAACCTGGTGCCTTCGTCGTGGATCGACTCGCTCGCCTCCGGCCGGCTCGATCCGGATTTCCTCAGATCCATCCAAGTGCCCGAGCACGGCGTCCTGCGCGACCGGCAGATCGTCCCCCTCAGCGCGGAGCGGGAAAAAGCCATCGACCGAGTCTGGTCGTTAGGCGGCCCCTTCGGCTGGCCGTCGATGAACTGGGCGTGGCGCATCCGCGGCTGGGTGGACCTCGCCGCCGGCGGCACCGGTCTGCGGCGTGGCCGGCGTCACCCGCGCGAGCTGCGGGCGGGCGACGCCCTGGACTTCTGGCGGGTCGTCATGGCGGACCGCGCCAGCGACCCGGCATCGGCGCGACTGATCCTTTACGCGGAAATGAAACTGCCGGGCGAGGCGTGGCTCGATTTTGAAATCACCCCCACCGAGCTCCGCCAGACGGCGACCTTCCGGCCGCGCGGGCTGATGGGAAGGCTTTATTGGTATGCCATCCTCCCGTTTCACTTCCTGCTCTTCCCGCGCATGGCGATGAAACTGGCGGACGGATGACGCCTGTCGGAATTTTTCGGTTGCGGGACCAACCGGCTGGCTGTTGGGTTGCGGGTCATGAGCAACTTCACTCGGAGAAACATCATCCGCCTTGGCGCGGCGGCCTCGCTGGCTCCCTTCACCCGCCTCGGCGCGGCCACGCCGGAGAACAAACAGCTCGGCATCGCCCTGCTAGGACTCGGCAACTACGCCACCAACAACCTGGCGCCCGCGATCAAGAACGCCCGCAACGCTCGGCTCGCCGGCATCGTCACCGGCTCCCCGGAAAAAATCCCCACCTGGCGGGAGCAATACAGCATCCCGGAAGGCAACGTGTATGACTACACCGACTTCGACCAAATCGTTAACAACAAGGACATCGACATCGTCTATGTTGTCACTCCCACCGGCCTGCATCCCGAGTTCGCCATCCGCGCGCTGAAGGCCGGCAAGCACGTGATCTGTGAGAAACCGATGGCTCCCACCGTCGAGGACTGCACCCGCATGATCGAGGCGGCTCAGGAAAACAAACGCACGCTCCAGATCGGCTATCGCCTGCACTGGGACCCGTTCCACCTCCGCCTGATGGAAGCGATGGAGAAAAAGGAATTCGGCCCGTGGACCAGCATCGACGCCGCCGACGGCGGGCGCATGAAGGATTTCACCGGCTACCACGCCTGGCGCGTGGACAAGGAGTTAGGCATCGCCGGAGCGCTCTACGACCTCGGCGTCTATGCGGTGCAGGCGCAGCTTTATTCCTCGCGGGAACTCCCGGTCCGTGTCACCGCCCGCAACTGGACGGAGCGAACCGAGATTTTCAACGAAGTCCCCGAGCACTGGGAATGGGAGCTGGAATTCGAAGGCGGACGCAAGGCCAAGGGCTTCGCCAGTTATGGGAAAAGCGTGAACTACATCCGCGTGGAAACCGCCAAGGGCCGCATCGAGATCGAGCCCGCCTACGGCTACGGCGGCCAGAAAGGCAGCACTCCGGCCGGGCCGATGGATTTCAAACACGTCCCCCAACAGCAACTCCAGATCGAAGGCCAGGTGGACGCCATCCTCAGCGGAAAACCCAGCCTGGTCCCGGCGGAAATGGGCCGCCGCGACATCCGCGTGATCCGCGGCATCATGGCTGCGGCCGATAGCGGGAAACCCCACGAGTTCGGCAAGTTCGACTGATCCGCATTCCACCCGCGCTTTCGGGTTTTTCCTTGCCTGAAATGGCTTCGCGGGAAGAATCCGCCCCCCGCGCCGCGGTTCCAGCCCATGAGCGAAATCAATACCACACCCGAAAACGCCAGCTTCGAACAAATCGGAGAAGTCCTGCGCAACCACCAGTCGTTTGTCCTCATCAGCCACGTCCGGCCGGACGGCGATGCGATCGGCTCCCAGCTTGCTCTCGGATTTTCTCTCATGGCTGCCGGGAAAAATGTCCGCCTCATCAACGAGGACGGCCTGCCGGACAACCTCGCCTTCATGGCGGGCTCGGAAAAAATCGAGCTGCCGCCGGCCGAACCGCTCGACGTGGAAGTCGCCATCGCCCTCGACACCGCGACCAAGCCGCGCCTCGGCGACGCCGCCTTGCACGCCGCTTCCAAGGCGAAAATCTGGCTCAACATCGACCACCACGTTTCCAATCCACGCTACGGTGATTTCAATCTGATCGACTCCACCAGCCCGGCTACCGGACAAATTTTATACGAGCTCATCACCGAGCTTGATCTACCAATGCCTGCGGAGTCGCGCGATGCGATCTACGTAGCCGTTTCCACCGACACCGGATCGTTCCAGTACCCATCGACAACGGCCAAGACCTACGACATGGGGGCCGATTTGATCCGCCGCGGACTGGACGTCGGCACCATCAACTCCCAAATCTACGACAACTTCCCTTTCCGCCGCGTCGAGTTGATGCGTGCACTGCTGAATACGCTGGAGC
>JBEDKU010000436.1:0-9250 GCA_041172045.1 Verrucomicrobiota bacterium
CTGCAAGCCCGCCGCATGGCCGAGCGCGGCGTGCGCTTCATCCAGCTCTATCACCCCGGCTGGGACAGCCACGCCAAGCTCCCGCAAGGCCTGCCCAAGCTCGCCAGGGAAGTGGACCAGCCCTGCGCCGGGCTCATCACCGACCTCAAACAACGCGGCATGCTCGAAGACACGCTCGTCATCTGCGGCGGCGAGTTCGGCCGCACCGCCTATTCCCAAGGAGTTCTAACGAAGGAAACCTACGGCCGCGACCACCACCCGCGCTGCTTCTCCATGTGGATGGCCGGCGGCGGCGTGAAGCCCGGCATCGTCCACGGCGCCACCGACGACTTCGGCTACAACATCACCGAGAACCCCGTGCACGTCCACGATCTCCACGCCACCCTTCTCCACCTGATGGGCATCGACCACACCAAACTCACGCATTTCCACCAGGGCCGCCATTTCCGCCTCACCGATGTGGCGGGCAAGGTGGTCAAAGGGATCCTCGCCTGATCCATGAAACTTCTCCCGATTCATTTTCTCGTCTGCTCCATGCTCTCCGCAGGGGCGGACTACGATTTCCCGATGATGATCGAACTCGTTCCTTTCTCGCTCTAAACTCGCGCATCTCTCGCTCGCCTAGTCCTCCCGTTCTCCAACCGCGTTCTCAGGGAAAGCCTCACCCACCCCATCCTCCCTCATTCTCCTACCTGCCACACTCATGAAGCCCCATCGTTTGATCGCCGCACTGACGGCCATGCTCACCGCCGCCTTCGCCCACGCCGGCGAATCCCCACTTGAGCGGGATTTCAAGAATCCCCCGGTAAAGACCCGCCCCTACGTCTGGTGGCACTGGATGGGATCCAACTTTTCCAAGGAGGGCATCACCAAGGATCTCGAAGCCATGAAAGCTTCCGGCATCGGCGGCGCCACAATTTTCAACATCGCCTCCGCCGTCCAGGAATCCCACAAGCCCACGCTCAACAATCCCTGGCCGGATCAAACCTACCGCAGCCCGAAATATTGGGAAGCCCTGCGCCACGCCGCCGCCGAAGCCCAGCGCCTCGGCCTGGAAATCGGCCTCCACAACACCGTCGGCTACTCGACCACCGGCGGGCCGTGGATCGACGAAGAGAAAAACATGCAGAACCTCGTGTCCAAGTCCGTCACCGTCGAGGGCGGCAAGCGGGTCTCTATCGAAATCCCCCGACCCGATCCCACAACCTACCGCAGTTGGGGAAACAGCGGGCGCAGCTTCACCTACTTCAAGGACATCGCCATCCTCGCGGTGCCCGCCTCCGGCGACATCGACCCGTCGAAGGTCATCGAACTGACGGCGTCCTTCAAGGACGGCCGCCTCGACTGGGATGCGCCCGCAGGCAGTTGGCAGATCTTCCGCCTCGCCCACGCGCCGACCGGTGCCAATCCGCACCCGCTGCCTGACGAGCTGATAGGAAAAACGTTGGAGGTGGACAAGCTCAGCCGCGACCTGAACGTCTTCCACTGGGACCAGGTCATCGAGCCCATGAAGGAACATCTCGGTCCCTACCTGGGCAAGAGTTTCAAACATTTCCTCATCGACAGTTATGAAGCCGGCACCCAGAGCTGGACGCCCGCCTTCCGCGAGGAGTTCAAGCAGCGCAAGGGCTACGATCCCCTTCCCTGGCTGCTCGCACTTCAGAACCGGATCGTCGGCGACAAGGACCTATCAGCCCGTTTCAAGTGGGATCACGACGATGTCATCCGCACTCTCTACTATGAAAACGGCTGGCGGACTGGACACGAGAAAATCAAGGCCGTCGGCATGGACCTGCAGTTCGAGCCCTACGGCGGCCAGTTCGACACTGTGGCGGGCACGGCACTGGCAGACCTCCCGATGGGTGAATTCTGGACCGGCAAGGCTGGCGGCATCAGCGAGACCGTCGTCGCCGCCGCCAGAGCCGCTGGCCGCACGGTCGTCGGTGCGGAGGCATTCACCGGTCCACCCACCCTCAGCAAGTGGTCGGAAACACCTGGGTTCCTCAAGCGATCCGCCGACGGCACGTTCGCCAGCGGTGCCAACCGACTGATCCTCCACCACTGGGTCCACCAGCCCTTCGACGACCGCTACAAGCCCGGCATGGGCATGGGTTGGTGGGGCACGCACTTCAACCGCCATCAAACATGGGCGAAGGATGGCACCACGTTTTTCCAATACCTCGGCCGCGCCCAGGCACTGCTCCAGTCCGGCGAGACTCCGTCCGATTTCGTGAGCGTCGGAAAATCGCAAGGCTCCGACATCATCTCATGGCGCGAGTTCCGCGAGGGATTGAAAGTGCGGGACGGCCGCATCGTGCTCAGTTCCGGCCGCAGCTATCCATTTCTCGGCATCCCGCATGACGGCCGCCTGCTGCCGGAAGACGTGTCCAGAATTGAAAGTCTGCTGAAGGAAGGCGCGGTCATCGTCTGCGCGAAACCCGGCGGCTCGCCCGGACTCCGCGGTTATCCCCAGAGCGACGCGGAGGTGAAATCCTCCAACCTTTGGAATGACGAACCGGTCCGCTCTGTTGGAAAAGGAAAACTCTACACCAAGGGCGACACCGCTGCTGCCAGTGGTGATTTCAAGATCACGCCCATGATCCAGTTTCCCGGCGCGTCCGGTGTTTCCGGCACCGCCCGCCAGACCCAGGATGAGACATTGTTCTTCGTCGCGAACACCACCGACCGGACTAACACTCTCACGGCATCCTTCCGCATCTCCGGCAAGCGACCGGAACTCTGGGATGCGGAAAACGGCTCCATCCGCTTCGCACCCGTGTGGCGGCAGAAGGACGGCCGCACGGAAGTGGATCTCACGCTCAACGCCTACCGTTCGATCTTCGTGGTGTTCCGGAATTCGGAGCTGCCCGCGGATCATGTCGTCTCTGTGATTTCCCAGCCATCGGAAGAGTCCTCCTTGGTGATCGTAAAAGCCCGCTTCGGAGCCCCATCCGCCGACCACTGGATGGATGTCACCGACAAGCTCAAGGCCCTCACCCGCTCCGGCGCGCTGCGTCTCCCGGCAGTCCATCCGGGCGTCTTCGGCCGCGATCCCGTGCCCAATGTCGTCAAACAACTCGAAGTGGAATACACCCTCGGCGGAAAACCTCTCCGTGTCACCGTCGAGGAAGGGAAACCCCTCAACCTCGGCACGCCCGCCACTACCGCCGCGCTTGTCCTCACGGCACTGCCTGATGGAAGGGTCACCGCGTCATCTACCTCCGCCGCCCGCGCCGAGTTGGTCTTCGCCTCGGGCAAACGCACGCCGGTAATTTTCGCGGCTCCCGCCGCCCCAATTTCGTTAGATGGTCACTGGCAGGTTTCGCTGGATTCGCCGGTCGATTCAAAACGCACCATCAGCCTGCCATCACTGGTCGATCTTGGCCAACACACCGATCCCGCCGTGAAGTATTTCTCCGGCACCGCCACCTACTCGAAAAAATTTGAAATTGCGGATCCCACCGCTCAAATCCACCTCGACCTCGGAAACGTCCACAACCTCGCCCGGGTCACCGTCAACGGCAAGGACCTCGGCGTGCTCTGGCAGGCACCCTTCACGCTCGACATCTCCTCCGCCCTCAAGACCGGCGAGAACCTGTTGGAAATCGCCGTCACCAACACCTGGCACAACCGCCTCGTCGGTGACGAACAGTTCCCCGCCGACTTCGAATGGGGCGAGGACCGCGGCGAAAAAGGGCATGCGATGAAAGCCTATCCGGATTGGTTCGTCAAAAACCAACCCCGTCCGGAGACGGGCCGCAAATGCTTCGTCGTCTGGTACTACCACCGCAAGGACACCCCGCTGCTGCCCGCCGGCTTGACCGGCCCCGTGCGATTGGTAACAGTGAAGGAAACGGCACCAGGTGGCTGAAAGCTCTTTCTTGGAACGACCGAGTTTTGCGAACACCGCCGGCGATCCTAACGCCGCTGTCTTTGATAGTTGTTCACCGCTTCTGTCCGTGAATGGGCATGAAGTTTTTCGTAGATCCTTTTCACGTAGCTGCGCACGGTCTCGAAGGTGAGGTCCAGCTTTTCGGCGATCTCCTTATAGAGCAGACCGGTGGCTAACAACTCGATGACCTGCCGCTCGCGCTCGCTCAGCGTGTCCGGACTGTCCGGGGCGGGACGCGAGTGGAAGAATCCCACCACCTGCCGCGCGATGTGCGGCGACATCGGCGCGCCACCGGCCACCGCCTGCTCGATGGCGGTCACGATTTCATCCGGCGACGAGCGCTTGAGCAGGTAGCCGCAGGCACCCGCCTTTAACGCGTCGAAAACCGACGTATCATCGTCGAAGGTGGTCAGCACCAGGCAGATCAGCGAAGGGCAGAGCGCCCGGATCCGGGAGATGAACTCGATGCCGTTCATGCCCGGCATGTTGATGTCCACCAGCGCGACTTCCGGCGGGTGGAGCGGGATCTCCCGCAGTGCCTCCTCGGCATTCGGATAGACCGCCACGCAGTCGATGCCGGAGCCCCGGCGTTTGAAATGCTGCTCGAACATCCGCGCGAATGGCGCGTCGTCCTCGATGATGGCGGTGAGTATGGGAGGCATGGGGTTTTTTCGGGGAAATTCAGCTCTGTCCGAGGGGCACCCGCAGACTCACCTCGGTGCCGCCTTCCGGCCGACGCTGGATCTGACAGGAACCGCCGAGACCTTCGAGGCGGGACTTCATGTTTGCAAGCCCGCTGCGCCCGCTGGCGGCCTGCGGATCGGGCAAGCCGCAACCGTCGTCGGTGATGCGGACCGTGAAGTCTCTATCCACGAGGGCCAGCGTCAGCAGCACTTCCCGGGCGGAGGAATGTTTGACCACGTTCTGAAGCGCCTCTTTCACCGCCATTGCCAGATCATGCCGGACCTGCGCGGACACCACGACCGCGGGCCACGCAGGCGGTGCGACAAGGCGGAAGTTGACACCGATCAGCCCCAGATAACGTGCCGCATGCTGGCCAAGGAAACGGGCGAGCGACTCCAGACTGTCGTTCTTCGGATTCACCGTCCAGACCACCTCGTCCAGCGACCCCAGCGCCTGACTGGCGGTTTCCGACAGCTGCAGCACCTCGCCCTTCGCGGACTCCGGCAGCGCGGGATGGCGCTCCAGGGATTTCAACAGGAACGAAAGCTGCGAGAGCCGCGCGCCCACCTCGTCGTGCATGTCGCGGGCGATCCGCGTCCGCTCCGCGGCAAGCGCGGAAAGCGCCTCCAGCGCGACGATGCGGCGGCGGGACACGAACCAAGCGAGCAACCCGCCGACCGCCAGCGTGCACAAGGCCACCAGCAGGACAAAGCTCCGCGACTGGGTGAATGGAGCGAGCACCTCCAGCGGCAGCGACATCATGCTGGCGTCCCAGGTCCCGTCGCTGTGGGACGCCTGCGCCTCTAACGAATACCACCCGGCGGCGGGACACGGGATTTCCAGCATCCGCTCGCGGGAAATCAGCCATCCATCATCCTTGCCGCCGAACCTCCAGCGGAACGGAGTATCCTGGAGCGACTCCTCGTTCGCCACCTTCATCTCCAGCGCCAGCATGAAGGTGCCCGGTGGAATTTTAACGCCATCGTTGATTCCAATCTCCCTCCCGTCCGCACGCAGGGATATGGGGATGAGCCGCCTGACTGGATAGACCTCCACCTCCGCGAATTGCGGGGAAAGCGGCACCGGGCTGTCGCTCGAAAGCCGGATGTACCGGCCGCCGAAGCGCCCGCGCCCATCCGCGGCGCGCAGGATGTCCACCTCGCCGCGCAGCGGATACGATCCGTCCTCCCGGTCGATGCCTTCCCACACCGGCGGCGCGCCTTCCGCCGGATTTTGGTCATAAAGCCGGACCATCACCCGACTCATCCGGTTCTCCTTTTCCAGCCCGTCGTTCCTGCCCCAGAGTGAAAGATGGTCCAACACATGCTCCTCACCGAGATCGATTTCAAAATGAAATGAATCTCCCAGATCCGGCTGCCGGGGGTGCGCGAAGGTCGACGGCAGGCCGTCGGTCAAGGCCGCCGCGGTCATTTCCCCGGCCGGCATCGTCGTCTGATAGAGCGGGTGGGATGCCCTCACCGGTGCGCCCAGGGCGACGTTGGTGGAGTGGGTGATGCGCGCCGCCCTGAACTCCGTGAGGACAAAATCGCCGAGCATGGCCCACGCCATCACCGGCAGGTCCGCCACCGCCTCCACCTCCGGCAGCAGTTGGGGCAGGGTGCGACGCACCGGATAGACATCGATTCGAAAACCCGTCACCACGTGGCCGGTGGTGCGCACCGTAACCTGATAGTTATTGTCCGGAATGCGTCCGGTGGTGACGGCGACCACCTCTTCGGCCCGCAGGCGGCCATTCGGCAGGAGGGTCAGATTTCCGGTGGTGGCGGATTGGTTGACGATCGCCAGCGGCCGCCAGTTTCCGTTCAGTGACGGCTGGTCGTCACTGGTGAAAGAAAGCGAGAATTCCGCCATCGACCCATAGGCGCGGCCGGATTGAAAACTCAGTGACAACAACACGAGGTCGGCCTTGAGAGGAACAGCGGTCTTAAAGACAGCCGCCTGGGGCTGGTGGGTCCGCGGAGCCACGCTCCACCCCCGGCCCGACGCATCGACGCCATCGATGGTTTTCGCGAGATCCTCCGGATCCCCGGAAAAATAGGTGGCCTCGACCTTGTCGAAAACCACTGGAGAGGCCGTCAACGCGCCCCCGCTCCCGAACAGGAGCAAGCAAAGAACGCGATGGACCAGGAACTTCATGAAGACTGCCTCAACGTGCGTGAATTCGCACCCGAATCCTACCCCAATTTTGGGGTATTGGAGATCACGCTCCGTTCGCATTCATTCTCTAAACCCTCAAACCCTCTCCATCAAAAACCAATCGGCCCCAACGCACAATCATTCACCGACTAAAAATCCAAATCATGAAACCCCGCACCAATCCATTGCTCCACGCCTCCCGTCTCGCTCTCGTCGCCATCACCTTTGGCGCGCTTCCCGCATCTGCCGGAACCACTTGGGACGGTGGTGCCACCCCCGACACCAATATCGACACGCCGGCCAACTGGGACGCGGACACCGCACCGAGCCTTGCGGGCACCGTCGGAGTCAACTTCGGGTCAGCCAACAACGTTGCGACCCTCAATGTTCCTGCAGCATTCCGCCTGCCCAACACCACCACGCCCGCAGTTCAGTTCGGAGCCAACTTCACCCTCAACACCACGGGCGGCAACATGCTCACACTCTACGGCACCAACTCCGGAGTCCAAAGCGTCCTGCGCACCAATTCCAGTGCCTCCAGCGTCACGATCAACGCACCCATTGAGATTTTCGCCACCTCTCCCGCAGCTTCCCCCGTGGGCAACTTGCTGGTGATCAACGTCAACAATCTCACCGCCGCGAACACCGCACTCAACATCACGGGCGGCATCAGCAAGGCCAGCGGCAGCACGGCCGCCACCTACGACCTCCGCTTCGGCAACAACGTCACGACGGGCATCGTCGCCGCCAAAGCCAAGATCAGTAGCGCGATCAGCGGCATGGCGACCTTGGTGAACGCCAACCCCGGCAACGCGCAATGGTCCGGTGACTTCATCATCGCCGGCGACCAGCCAACCGTCGCCACATCCAATATCACCATCTCAAGCGGTAGCGGGTTCGGCACCCCCCAGACCACGGCCCGTCTTGTCCTTGGCGAAAGCAATGCCGACGACCAGGCATGGAACAACATCACGCTCAACAACGTGATGAACCTCGCCGTCGGCGGTAACATCACCGCCAACGCGTTTTCCGGAAACACCCTCAACACGAAAATCACCGGTGCCTCAGCCACCGGCAACATCTCGTTCAACAACGGAACCATCGGGGCCAACGTTGTTCTCGGCGGTGCCGGCACCAATGAAAACGACTTGAGCATCATCAAGAAAAGCTCCGGCACCCTCAACATCAATTCCACCACCACCAGCTACACCGGCGGCACGATCGTGGAGGCGGGCACCCTCAATATTTCAAGCGCGACCAGCCTCGCCTCCCCCATCACCGTCAAAGCCGGGGCCACGCTCAGCGGCGAGGGAGCCACCTCCTCGTCGCTCACCTTCGACCCCGGCATCGGCACCAGCACGTTGATCTTCGACACCACCACCCCGGGATCCCTAACTGCAAGCGGTCTGGTGGCGACCGGCGTCACCATCATCGCCAGCCCGGCCGGAGCCACCTCCATCGCCACGCCTTACACCGTCCTCACCCGCAGCAGCGGCACATTCAGCGCCAGCGATGTCTCCGCGTTCCTCGCCGGAGGCCGCGGAACCATGGGCGGCGCGGGCACCAACCAGATCACCTACACACCGTCCACCCCCGCATCCCTAACATGGAAGGGCAACGACGGGACGAACCCCACCTTCTGGGACACCGCCACCACCTTCAACTGGAACAGCGGTTCCCCGGACCGCTTCTTCGCCAGTGACAATGTCACCTTCGACGACACCGCCGGCATTTTCAACGTGGCGGTGCAAGGCAGCTCCGTCAGCCCGGGCAACATGGTGTTCGATAACACCATCGCCAATCCCTACAACCTCAGCGGCGGCGGGATCGGCGGCGGAGGATCTCTCACCAAGAGCAGCTCCGGCACCGTCACCATTGCCAACGCACTATCGAACACCGGCGGCATCATCCTGAACTCCGGCGTCCTGGCCCTTGGCTCCTCCAGCAACTCCTTCACCGGCGGCATCAGCATTTCCGGTGGGGATCTGCAGTTCACTGGAGCAACGCTCGTCGGCGCCCTCAATGCACAGCCAGTCACACTCACCGGCGGCAAGATCACCCGCATCACCACCAACACCACCATTACCAACGACACCCAAACCTTCGCCATGAACGCGAATGGCGTGGAGATCAAGGTCGACAGCAACACCAACACCACCTGGCGCATCGGCGGCAAAATCTCCGGTCCCGGAAACTGGATCAAATCCGGCCCCGGCGTGTTGTCCCTCGGGCGGGCCGGCGATACCAGCCCCGCAAACAATTTCACAGGTTCGCTCAGCGTCACCGGCGGCACGCTCGATATCCGGCACGGCGATTCCCTCGGGACAACCGCCGGCGGGACTTCGATCCAGGACGCGATCCTCCTGATGCAGAACTTCGGCCAGCTCACCGGCGGCATCATCACGGTGACCGAACCACTCGAGTTCTCGGGTGCCGCGTTCCTCAATGGCTATTGTCAGGAAAACAAGACCTTCACCCAGCAGTTCAACGGTAGCGTCAATGTCGCGGCCGGCGCGG
>JBEDKU010000437.1:0-4348 GCA_041172045.1 Verrucomicrobiota bacterium
GCGTCGCGCAATGCCTTGCGGCTGATGGAAAACTCCACGGAATCCAGCTCGCTGTTGAAATACGCCTTTTTGAATCCATCCGCCGCATTCTGATCGCGGGAAACCACGCCAAACGGAACCAGGCCCTGACCGATGGAAATCGAATTATTACCGTTCTGAGTGTCCACAAACACGACGCCGTTGTTGCCGCTGTAACAAGCGACCACCGCCTCCCATTTCATGTCCGTCGCCACGTCCACGTCATCGGGCAGCGCGTATTCGCCCGCGGTCGGGCTGCCGGTGTCCACGGCCACATACAGATTGAGCTTTCCGTCTTCCGCGAAGGGCGCGAGATCCCGCAGATCCACCCGGAAGTAAAATTGCCCGTCACCGCCGAGCGATGTGTCGCCGCCGTCGCGGGCATAGAATGCTACGATGTCGCGCGAGGAATCGAAGCCGTCGCCACTGTGATAGACGTCGCCGCCCTGGTTGTTCGGGCCGTCGCCATCGTATTCGTCCAGCGCGATCACATCATTGATCGTCCAGTCGGTGAACTCCCTCGCGTTGCTCACCACCCCGACGAGCTCGGGCGCCTGTGGCCCGATGACGATGGATCCGGCCGGCGGCAGGACGCCGGTATCCGGCGAGCGCGGATCGGTGTTGTTCGCGAATTCGAGAGCATTCGTGTAAGGCACGGTCATGCCTTCGATGATGATGGTATCCGCATCGGGATTTCCCGCAGCGCCGTTGTCGGCGAGTCCGTCTGCGGCGGTGGTGGTCGTTAGTTTGTCAGAACCATTGTCGAGCGGGTCCAGGCCATGGCTGGTTTCCCAACCATCGGGCAGGCCGTCGCCATCGGAATCGCCCTTGAGCGCATTGGTTTCAAGCCATGCCTCACCAGCGTCGTAACTCCGGTTGTTGTTCGCATCGCCATCGATGACGCCGTTGAAATTCTTATCCTCGCCGTAGCCGTCGTTCAATCCGTCGCCGTCGCTATCACCTTTACTCGGACTTGTTTCTATCCAGTTTTCACCCGCGTCCATCCGGTCGTTCGGCCACGAGCGGGCGAGGTAGGGCAAGAAATTCGTCGGTAACGATTGGCCGTCACCATCGACCCAGCCGTTGCGGTTCATGTCCTCGACGCCGTCCTTGATTCCGTCGCCGTCGGTGTCGGGATTGTTCGGATTGGTAACCGACCCGCCCTTTTGCGCGCCGCGGTCGCCGCCTTCTGATGCGGTGTTCACGCCCGGCACGGAGCCCACGTTGTCCAGCGTGTTGTAAAACGGCGGATCAAGATCGCCGATGAAATTGGGGAAGCCGTTGCCATCCGTGTCCACCGCCGGATTGGTCGGCGGATCCGCGGCGGTGCGCCAGCCGACTTCGAGTCCATCCGGCAGCCCGTCGCCATCGGTGTCGGGCCGCATGGGATTGGTCTGGCCATAGGCTCGGGCCACATGCACCTGGCCGTTGGTCCAGGTGTCGGAGTTGGTCGTCGGGAGATTGGTGACCGTCGACTCGGCAAAATCGCTCAGACCGTCGTCGTCGTCATCGTCGTCGAAATCATTCCGCTCCACCGTCTCGCGGATGATCACGGTCGCGTTGCGGGTGGCGGTTACTTCGGTTTCCGGGTCGCCGTCGGTTTGGATGTTGGCGGTGAAGGTGAAACTTCCGGCGGTCATGTTCGCCCACAGGAAACGCCAGAACTTGTGGTTGCCCTCGATGCGCGGGTTGGGAACGTCGTCGCTGATCAAGGTCGCCGTGGCGGCGTTGTTAGCGAAGGCGATGGACACGCCGACCGCTTCAAGTCCGGTCTCCACCTCGATGATGGAACTGCGTTGCGTGGCGGTCGGCGACGGCACGGCGGGCAACACGATTTCATGCTTCTTTCCGTCCGAATCCACTTCCGGCGGGTTGTTGATGCTGACAAATACGGCGGGCTGCGTCACCTGGGCACGGACCTGCCGGTTTGTTACCAGATCAGGATCCGGGCTGGGCCGGTCCATGGTCACCTCGATGGTGTGAAGGAAGTCGGGAATTTCGTTATAGAGATTTGGGAGTGCAAACTGGAAGTCGTGAAAACCGGGCGCGGCATTGTAGAGGATGGGCAGGTTCTGCGGCGTTTGGACGACCGCGCCGGCGGAGGATCCGGAGTCGCCGCTGGCGATCTTGACGATGAAACGATCACGAAGTTGTTGTTCGTTGGTACCGTTTGCGAGATCCGCGCTGAAGCGGACTTTCATCACATAACCCGCGCCGACGGTCTGCCCGTCCTGCTGCGGATAGGCGACGAACATGCGGAGATCCGGCCCGGCGGTGTTTACGGTGCGGACGAGCTCGGTGACGTGCGCGGCGGATGCGGATAGAGCCAGGTTCCGGGTGGAGGAGATTTCCAACAACCGCACCTTGATGGTGGCAGTGCCGGTGGAGGGAATGTTGCGGTAGTTGAAACGCCACTCGCGGCCATACGGGCTGGTGATGCCGGCGGCGGCGCTGACTTCATCGATCTTCGCCCAAGCTTCGGGGAGGCTCGCGTCGTAAGCGCCGTTGCCGTTGATGTCGGTGAAGGTCTCGCTGCCGTCGCGCACGCCATTGTTGTTCGCATCCGTGAACGGCTCGGAGCCGCCGCCGTTGCCGGTTCGCACGCCGGTGGCGGAGTCGTTGTTGGAGGGATCGCAGTCATCGATGTGATACCAGACTTCCGTCACGCTCGGATCCGCGCGGACGACCACGCCGTATTGCTGGCCGCCGACGGTTTCTCCGTTACTAGCAGGATATTTGACCTCGCCGCCAGGCGTCTGGGTGTCATAGTAGAAGGTCTGCGTCCAGGTGTTATAAATCGACGCCCGCCCGGCGCGGCTCAGGAACGCGCGGGCTTTCAAGACATGGAATCCTTCCGCGAGCCCGGTGCGCTCCGTGCCATAGTCGTTGTGTGGCCGGACCTTGGCGGTGGTGGCGTTGAAATTGTTGATTTGGAACACCGTTTCCATCCGCTTTTTTAGATCCACTTCAGTCGGACCACTTGGAAAAACACTGCCGGCGACGGGATTGAGCCCACCGATTTTGTAGCGCAGCACGGTGCCGCTGGAAAGCGCGGGAAGCGTGACGCTCCACCAGTCGGTGATGTTCGCGCCATCCGGATTTCCGTGGGTGATGTAGCCCATCGCAAGCGCCTGGGTCGTCCCCTGCGGGACTCCGCCGGAGCCCTCGGGAGCGCTGCCATCCGTGGTGAAATAAAGCCAGACCTGGCTGATCTGAAACTGATAGCCGGTCTTCACCTGCACGGTGATGGGACTGGCGGAGGCGGATTCCGGAGCGGGAGAAAATTGCGCGCCGCCAATGTCGCGGGCCGCGGTGGGATCGTGAAGCACGTAGGCGGCGGTGCCGGCGTTGGTGGTGATGCCACCGCCGTTGTTATTGGTGAATCCGGCGGTGCCGATGGTGCAGCGGTAGGTTTCCGCACCGGAGGAACCGATGACATTCCTCGCAGCAACCACCGCCGCGAATTTCTCGGCGGTGCGGCGGACGAACTGCATCTGCTCGTAGCCGAGAAACGTGTCGGTGGAGAGTGCGGGCGGATTGTCGCGCTTTTCCCCGCCGGTCGGGCCCAGGGGAAGGTACGAATTAATGTCCACTCCGCCGTCGAGCGCCATGAGGATGTTCTCCGCCGAGCCGTCGGCGCGGGCGGTGAAGCCGAGGTCCGCGCCACTGGTGATGCGGGGAACGGTGACGCTGTATTTATAGTCGGTGTTGTTGGAGTCTGGTAGATTGTTCGGATTGAAAGCGGGATCTCCGTCGCGTCCGTCCTGACGCTCGTAGATGAAGGTCGGCGCGGGCTGGCCGTTTTGTGAGATCGTCACCGCCGCGGACGGCGCGACGAGCGAGACTTCCGGAGAGCGCCAGGAAAAGGCAAAATAACCTCCCGCGGGCACAACGACGGTGTTCATCTCGCTGGCGTATTTGTAAAAGCCGCCGCCGTAGGTGGAGTAGTTGTAGAGATACGCGCCGGGGGCGAAGCTGGTAGCGAATGTCCGCGCCTGGCCGCTGGCGAAGTTATCATTCATCATGAAGAGCAGCGTCGCTCCGTCGGCGTCGGACATGCCGCCGTTCTCGCGCTTGTCGATGCGCTCGTACGCGACGAAGTCCCCGTCGCTGAACCGCCCGGTCTGGTAACCACGGGCGAAATGGTTGTGAACGTAGAGCATGTTAGGAATACGGGCGTCGTTGTACTGCCCGAGGAAATTGGTGTTCGCGATGCGGGGAAAAGCGCCGCCGCTCGCGCCGAGGATGCCGGCGTGGTTGTTTCCGTCCGTATAAATGAGCGGCATGCCGGCGCGGGTCAGATAGTAGGCATGCTGGAGTTCGCGGCGGG
>JBEDKU010000438.1:0-6379 GCA_041172045.1 Verrucomicrobiota bacterium
GATGGGTTTTGCGGTGGTGGGATCAGCGACGGCGGCGAGCACCACATCGAGCGCGGCGGCTTGGCCGGGGTTAAGATCGAGCGGCTTGGATTCGAGGATTTCCTCGACGTTGTCGGCGTCCGGATCGCGGCGGACTTCCTCGGCCACCAGGCGGAGGAGACCGGCTTTTTCCATGGACTTGAGCGCGGCGGCATTGCCATCGCCGAGGTCGGCCACGGGAAGGCGCATTTCCGGAGCGTGGGCGAGCAGGGAAAGGATGGTGAATTGCCGTGGTGCGCGCTTTTCCAGCTTCACCAGCACGGCGGGATCCGGCGCGGCGTCGAGCACGGCGACGCGGCGGGTTTTCGCGGAGTTTTCCTCCGAACGCACGCCCTCGGGCAGCACCGAGCGGATCACGGATTCGATGCTGGAGCCATAATAATGCGCGATCCAATCGGCGGTGCGGAGGAGCACGGGCGTGATCAGCGGCTCGGGATCGATGAGGGACTCCAGCTCGCGCAGGGCGAAATCCGCCTGCTCGACCTCGCCGACCGAGAGCACGGTGCCGGTGGCCGATTTCCGCCGCAGCGGGATGCGCACGCGGCAGCCTGGGCGCACGTCGAGCCCTGCCGGAATGGCATAGTCGAAGACGAGCTCCGAAGGTCCGTCGATCAACACGCGGGCGTTCACTGCGGCGGAGCGTGCCTGCGGGAGCGGGGCGGGCCAAGATTCATTTCTCGGGATGATCCGCCTGGGCGCCGGCATCGGATGATGGAATAGGTTGCCAGCCTTCCCGGGCGTGTTAGCTTCCGCCTCATGACAAGGGTGAAAATCGTCCGGTTCGGTGTCGCGCTTGTCTGCACGACCGTGATTTTCCCATCGGCAGTCCTCGCACAGAATCCGGGGGCGATCCAAGCGGGCCGGGCAATGTTCCTGAAGGGCGACTACGTGGAATGTCTTGAATTCAGCCGCCTCGCCAAGCCGAACGGGGAGGCTTTCCAAGCCTTCGCGGCATTGGAAATCCGCAGCCTGCTGGAAACGGGAAATTTTACGGAAGCACTCAAACGGGGGATAATCCTGTGGCGGCGTGCGCCATTCAACCCGGAGCTGGCGCTAGCCGTGTCCGCAGCGCTGCGGGCGAACGGCCAATCCGCTCAGGGGCAGGCCGTCGTGCAGCGGGCCATGGAGGTCGAGCCCGCGCCACCCGCCGCCGGTGACTCGCGCGACACCGTGGCCTACGGCGAGCTGCTGCTGGCGGCGGGGATGGACGCCAAGACGGTGCTGGACCGCTATTTCCAACCCGCGAAAAAGGCGGATCCCGCAGGCCGCGAGGCGTATCTGGCGATCGGCCAACTCGCGCTGGCGAACCACGACCGCGAGCTGGCGGCGGAGAACTTCCGCGAGGGGCTGAAGCGGTTTCCCGGTGATCCGGATTTTCTGCTAGGCATGGAGAAATCCGGATTGAAACCGCCGGATGAAAAAAACCTCTCTTACCTCGATCTCGCGCTGCAGGTGAACCCGAAATCCACCCCCGCCCTGCTGCTCAAAGCCGAGCAACTCGCAGGTCGGAAGAATTTCAAGGACGCGAAGACAACACTCGAAAAACTGCTGGCGGTGAACCCCGCCCATCCGGAAGCGTGGGCGCGGTTGGCGGCGCTTGCGTTACTCGAAGAAAACACCGCCGCGGCGGAAAAAGCGCTCAAGGAAGCCCGCAAATTCTGGCGGAACAACCCGGACGTGTCGAAAACCGTCGGTGTTATGCTTGCGGCGCATTATCGGTTTGCCGAGGCGATCAAGTTCCTGCGGCAGGCGAGTCAGGAGGACCCGCGATCCGCATCAATCCGCCTGGAGCTTGGATCTAACCAGCTTCGCTTCGGCCAGTTGGAGGAAGGCTGGCAAAACGTCGCGCTCGCCCACGATGCCGATCCCTACAACGTCGCAGCCTTCAACCTGATCACGCTGCGCGACAAACTGCAGGGCTTTCCGGTCACGGAAAGAGACGGCGTGAAACTCCGCATGTCGCCGGAAGACATGGCGGTCTTCGGAGCCCGCGCGCTCGACCTGGCCGCGCGCGCCAAACGGACGCTGGCGGAGAAATACAAAATTTCACTCTCGCAGCCGGTGATGGTCGAGATGCTGCCCAAGCAGGAGGATTTCGCGATCCGAACCTTCGGCCTGCCGGGCGGCGAGGCGTTTCTCGGTGTTTGTTTCGGCCCGCTCATCACGATGACCAGCCCGCGAGGACGGCTTGGCCGGGCGAACTGGGAGGCGGTGTTGTGGCACGAGATGACCCACACCATCACGCTCGAAGCGACACGCCACCGGATTCCTCGCTGGCTGTCGGAAGGCATCAGCGTTTACGAGGAGCGCCAGGTCCGTCCGGGCTGGGGCCAGGGCATGACGTCGGAGTATCGCGAGCGGTTCCTATCAGGAAAACTGCCTGACATCGTGAAGCTCGACGAGTCGTTCGCCGGGCCGGACATCATGTTCGGCTACTACCATGCTTCGCTGGTGGTGGAGTTCCTGACAGAGCGTTTCGGAATCGAAAGGATGCGCTCGCTCCTCGCTGATCTCTGCACCGGAAAGTCGCTGGAGGATGCCTTGGAAAAACGCGCTCTGCCACTCGCGGAACTCGAAGCGACCTTCCGGGAACACGCGAAAAAAACCGCCGCCGCCTACGGCCCGGATCTCGACTGGACACCGCTCACCGACGAGGAGTACATCGCCTACCGCGGCGATCCCGCAGCGTGGGTTTCCGCCCGTCCCAAGCGCTATGCCGCCGCCATGATGTGGGTTTCCAAGCTCACGGAGGACAAGAATTGGACCGCGGCGAAGGCGCTGTTGGAAAAAATCATCGCCGCCGAGCCGGACAACCGCGAGCCGTTCAATCCCTATCAGGCGCTCGCCCTCGTCTGCCGTGGTCTCGGCGATGAAGCAGGCGAACGCGCCGCACTCGCCAGGCTTCTGCAAATCGACTCGAACGCCTCGGAAGCCGCCGCGCGCTTGCTTGAGTTGAGCGCATCGCTTTCCGCCACCGAGCGCTTGGCTACCGCCGAACGCATGCTCGAAACCAATCCATTTCAAGAGCAGGCCTACCGCACGTTGGTCGTCGCCGCGAGGGAAACCGGAGCCACCGGGCATTCCAGCAATGCCTTCCAATCCCTGCTCGCCCTCGAGCCGCGCGATGCGAGCCGCCTGCACTACGAACTCGCCACCCTGTTGCGCGAATCGGACCCGGCCACCGCTCGGCGGGAAGTCCTGAAAGCTCTGGAGGAAAACCCGCGTTTCGAGTTGGCTTTGGAGTTTCTCGTTCGCCTGCCCCCGTCGCCATGATTCACCGTTTTGTCATCACCTTGTTGTTTCTAACGATTGTCACGCGGGCCCCGGGCCAGTCGCGCCGAAACCCGACAAGGCTTCCCGCCGACCGCAACGGCGTCGCAAAATGGGAGAACGACCCACGTTTTCCGGACGACACCTTCCGTTTCGTCCGCCTCAGACCGGAAAACCACTATCGCTGGGCCACCGATTACCCGGACAGCGACCTGAACTTTTCCTTCCGCCTCCAGCAAATGACCGCGATCCGCGTCAATCCGGAGCCGCTGATCGTCTCGATTCTCGATCCCAAAATGAAGGAATGCCCGTTTCTTTATACCATCGAAACCGGCTCGCTGGAACTGATGGACGAGGAAGCGAAACTCCTCCGCGAGCATCTTCTCAACGGCGGCTTTCTGATGATCGATGATTTCTGGGGCGATGAGGAATGGGAGAACACCCGCCAGCAGATGGTGAAGTTGTTTCCTGATAGGCCGATCACCGAGCTCGAACTCGACCACCCGATCTACAGCACGGTCTTCCAGTTGAAGGAGAAGCCGCAGGTGCCATCCATCGAATATGCCATGTCCGGCCGCTCCACGGGCATCTTCTACGAAAAGGGCGGCAAGGTCGTCCATTACTACGGCATCTTCGACGCCAAGGGCCGCATGATGGTGATCATCTGCCGCAACACCGACCTCGGCGACGGCTGGGAGCGCGAGGGCGAGGATCCCTATTTCTTCAAGGAATTCAGCGAGAAGAAGGCCTATCCGATGGGCATCAACATCGTCGTCTATTCAATGACCCACTGAGAAAATTCATGATTACTTCAAACAGCCCCCACTCGACGGAAGAAGCCATCGTCTATCGAATCGCGGAAGCGAAAGATAAGATCAAGCGCGAGCTCGCCAAGGCGATCCGCGGGCAGGACGAGGTGATCGAGCAACTGCTCATTGCGCTTCTATCCGGCGGCCACGCGTTGATCACCGGCGCCCCCGGCCTGGCGAAGACGCTGCTCATTTCCTCCACGGCGCGGTTGTTCCATCTGTCATTCAACCGCATCCAGTTCACCCCGGACCTGATGCCCGCCGACATCACCGGCACGGAAATTCTCAGCGACGGACTGGACGGCGGACGGCGGCTGGAGTTCGTCAAAGGCCCGCTTTTCGCCCACCTCATCCTTGCCGACGAGATCAACCGCACGCCGCCCAAGACGCAGTCCGCGCTGCTAGAGGCGATGCAGGAGCACCAGGTCACCGCCGCGGGAACGCGTTATCCGCTGCCCGAGCCGTTTTTCGTGCTCGCCACCAAGAACCCGGTGGAAATGGAGGGAACCTATCCGTTGCCGGAAGCCCAGCTCGACCGCTTCATGTTCGACATCCGGATCGACTACCTCAGTGAGGATGACGAGGTCGCCGTCGTCACGCGCACCACATCGACCAAACCGGAGCCCATCGAAGCGCTGTTCACCGGCGAGGATCTGCTTGCGTTCCAGGAAATCGTCCGTCGCGTGCCCATCGCCGAGGAAACCGCCCGCTACGCCGTGCGGCTCGTCAGCGCGTCGCGTCCTAACCGTACGGGTTCTCCGGACTTCATCAACGAGTGGGTGAACTGGGGCGCCGGCCTTCGCGCCGCGCAGTGCCTGGTGCTCGGCGGCAAGGCGCGGACCTTGTTAGCCGGCCGGACCCATGTCACGCCCGCCGATATCCAGGCGCTCGCCCACCCGGTGCTCCGCCACCGCGTGCTCACGAATTTCCGCGCCGAGGCGGATGGCATCAGCCCCGATGCCATCGTAGACCGTCTGCTCAAACACGTCCCGCTCCCCTGATGGAACCGGCCCAGCCATCCCTTCGCAAATCCGCCTTTGCCGATCCCGCGGCATTGATGCGGATTCGCAACCTCGAGTTGCGCGCGCGATCGGTGGTCGAGGGATTTTCGAAAGGCCTTCACCGCAGCCCGCGCCACGGGTTTTCCGCCGAGTTCGCGGAATACCGTTCTTACGTGCCGGGCGATGACATCCGTTATCTCGATTGGAAGGTGCTCGCCCGCCGCGACCGGTGTTTCATCCGGAAATTCCGCGAGGAAACGAATCTCCGCTGCCATCTGTTACTCGATCTCAGCCGGTCGATGAGTTACGGCTCTCTCAGCTACACCAAGCTCGACTATGCTCGCACGCTGGCCGCCACGCTGGCGGTTTTTCTCCATCAGCAGGGCGATGAGATCGGGTTGCTCACTTACGACGAGTCACCACGCGACTACCTGCCGCCGCACCACCGCAGCGGGCATCTTCACGCGATTCTCGCAGCACTCGGACGTCCGGCGTTAGGGAAATCCGCCGCGCTGCACTCGCCCGTGGAAGCTATCCTCAGCCGTGGCCGGATGCGCGGGTTGATGTTCGTGATTTCTGATTTCCTGACGCCGCTGGAGGAATTGAAAGCCCCGCTCTCCGCGCTCGCGGCCTGCGGACACGACGTCACGTTGCTGCAAATTCTTGATCCTGCGGAAATCACCTTCACCTTCGACAGCTCGGTGAATTTCGAAGACCTTGAATCCGGTCGCGTCATGCCTGCGGATCCGGCCAGCGCCCGCGCCGGGTATTTGAAAAAATTCAACGCCCACCAGCAGGGGCTCAAATCGCTCTGCGACACACTCGGCATCATTCACCACCTGCTGCCGACCGACCTGCCGCTTGAAACCGCGCTTCATGCCTATCTATCCAACCGCCAGGGACGCGGCGCACAGGTCGCGCGCACCCGCAGCCACTGATTTTTCATGGCCTTTCTCGCTCCACTCTTCCTAGCAGCCATGGCCGCCGTCGCGCTGCCGGTGCTACTGCATTTGCGGAAAAACCGGCCGAAGGAAACCGTCGCGTTCTCCTCGCTGATGTTTTTGGAGGAGAGTCCGCCGGTGACGAGGACGCGTTCGCGCCTGCAGGACATTCTGTTATTGATCCTGCGCTGCCTCGCCCTCGCACTGCTCATCCTCGCCTTCGCACGGCCGTTTTTCCCCGCCAAAGACAAGCCCACCGCGAGCGCGGATGGTGCGGCCATGGATTTCATCCTCATCGACACCAGCGCCAGCATGCGCG
>JBEDKU010000439.1:0-5651 GCA_041172045.1 Verrucomicrobiota bacterium
GCTGATAGGGGCCGGCGGGTTTTTCGGAAACCGCGTAAGCGATCTCCGAATACAGCGCCCAACCGGGTGCGAAGCCGACATTGACGGGCCAGCGCGAGTAGAAAAGGTGGAATTTCCCATCCGGTCCTTTGACGGGGGCGCCGCACCAGACGAAGTAGCCGGGGACCGCGAAGCGGTTGGCGGCGGGGAGGGGGTGGACGCGGGAACCGAGATCGAGTTTCTGGGCGTGCAGGATCGATGACAGGACGAGAAGGAGGGTGAGGAATCGTTTCATGGATCTGCGTCGGTGGAATTGTCGGCCGGCGGGAAACCGGTGGGTTCCATTTGGCGGTGACGATTCCAGCGTGGAGTCAATACCGGTTGAAATCGCGCATCCTCTCTGTGGAAAAGCGTATATCTGACGCTCGTCCGGCCATCGCGCCGCGGTTCCGGTGTGGTGATCAACGATCCAGCCCGAAGCCGAGCGGAAACAGGGCGTCCCCGGATTGGAGTCTGCCGAGAGGGATCTGATCCATCGACCGGGGCCAGGAAAACGACAGCTTGCCCTTGAACGGAACGTCCCCGAAAAGCACGTCCGTGACGCCCGCGCCCTCGGTGCCCGGGAGCCAGGCCGCGACCAGGGCGTCCGCCTGGTCCGCCACGTCTCCCAGAATCAGCGGTCTGCCCGACAGGACGACGACCAGCACCTTCATCCCTGCCGCCTTGAGTTTCGCGACAGCGGCGGCGTCCTCTTTGGATAATGATAGATCCGCGCGGTCGCCCTTCATTTCGGCGTAGGGTTCCTCGCAGACCACGACCACGCCGACATCCGCCCCGGCGGCACCGGAACCGTCCGTGGAGAAGGTCACCTTGGTCTTGGGACTCACGGATTTTTTAATGGCGGCGAGGAGGGTGGTGCCGCCGGGGGTGACATCGCCGGGCTTGCCCTGCCAGTCGATGGTCCAGCCGCCGCACTGCATGCCGAGGTCGTCCGCGCCGCGGCCGGCGACGTGGATCCGGCGGATGGAGGTGGAAAGCGGCAGCAGCTGCCCGTTGTTTTTCAGGAGCACGAGCGTGCCGGCGGCCGCCTTGCGCGCCACGGCGCGGTGTTCCTTGGAGCCGAACTGTTTCTGCAGTTCCACGTCCGGCATGAGATCGGCGTTGGGTTCTAGCAGTCCGCTGGCGAACTTCACGCGGAGGATGCGGGTGACGGCGTCGTCGATGCGGGTCATCGGGACTTTTCCCTCGACGACGAGTTCCTGCAGCGAGGTGATGAATTCCCGGTAGCGCTCGGTGACCATGACCATGTCCATGCCCGCGTTGATGGAAATCTCGATGCACCTCTTGTAGTCCGCCGTGGTGACTTGCCCGGCGGCGTTGTGGCTTACCACGGTGGCCGCGTTTTTGGCGGTGGGGACGATCTGGTCGATCGCGTTGTAGTCGGAAATGAGGAAGCCTTCGAATCCCAGTTCCTTTTTCAGGACGTCCGTGAGGAGATACTTGCTGCCCGAGCATTTCACGCCGTTCCAACTGCTATAAGACGGCATGATGGTGGCCACGCCCGCGTCGATCGCGGGTGGGTAGCCCGCCATGTGGACGGCGCGCAGGGTGGCCTCGTCCAGGCGGGTGTCGCCCTGGTCGAGCCAGCCGTCCTTGCTGGCGGTGCCGTAGGTGGTCCCGCCGTCGCCGATGAAATGTTTCGCGCAGCCGACCACCGAGTTTTGGACCCGCAGATCATCGCCTTGGAGGCCCCTTACCGCGGCGGCTCCCAGGCTGGCGACCACGGCGGGATCTTCGGAAAACCCTTCGTAGGTGCGTCCCCAACGGATGTCGCGCGGGACGGCCACGCACGGGGCGAAGGTCCACTGGATGCCGGTGGCGCGGACTTCGCGGGCGGTGATGCGCGAAGCTTGTTCCACCATCGCCGGATCCCGCGAGCAGCCGAGGCCGATGTTGTGGGGGAAGACGACCGCGCCGAGCACGTTGTTATGGCCGTGGACGGCATCCACGCCGTAGAGCAGGGGAATGGCGAGGCGGGTCTCAAGCGCGCGCCGCTGGCAATCCTGATAGGTGGCGGACCAGTCCGCGAGGGTGTTGCCGTTTTTCGGATCCGAGCCGCCGCCGCTGAGGATGGAGCCGAGGAAGAGGCTGGTGACGTCGTTGAAATCCTGGATGGCGCCGAGGTCCGGCTGGGTCATCTGGCCGACTTTTTCCGCGAGGGTCATTTTTCCCACGAGCTGTTGGATCTCGGTGTCGTGCGCCGTCAGCCACGAGGGCGAGGCGGCCGTGGCGGCGGCCGGCAGTAGCAGAAGCGCCAGCTTGAGCGCGGTATTTGGAAGCGGTTGGAAACAGGCGATATGTGGCATGACGAAGTGGGTGGTAATGGCGACTCGCGGACGGTTAGCTTGGGCAGAGGGTGAGGAATCCAGAGGTTTCTCGGTGTCGACCGACTTGTGGCGGTATCAATCCGCCACAACTTGGAGAACGTATCGGCGTGGTGTCCAAGGTGTCCATTTCTCATATGGGGGGAGAGCCCCTCCCCCATTCGGGGGGGATTTAAAACACTCTTCCGCGCCGTGGACGGAACGGTTCTCCGGCGTCACGATCCTACAAGTCATTCCCGTCCATGAAGGCGGGAATGACCGATCAAACCCTCGAGGTCCCACAGGTGTTGCGTCTCAAATCTTCCGCTCCACCCCGTGGTCTGATAGAATAATCCATCCATCTCAATCATCCCCAAAAAGCCATGAAACCAAAATCCATCAGCCGCTTCCCAGGCCTTTGCCACACTTCCTCGCTCGCCCTTGTCACCGTCTGCGCTCTCGGTTTCACCGGTCTCGCCAGCGCCCAGACCTGGACCAACACGGCCACCGGCACGAGCACCTGGAGCACCGGCACCAACTGGGACACCAGCCCGACCGCTCCCGTCAGCGGCACGACCACCGCGGTCAGGTTCTTCGCCGACAATACCACCGTGCTTGGCGGCGGGGTGGCCATCACCGCCACCCAGGACATTGCCAATCCCTTCACCCTCAACTCGCTCGCCCTCAACGGCACCGGCCCGGTTTCCGGCGGGGCGGCAAGCGTCCTGCTTCCCAACAGCGCCACCACCGGCATCGTGTTTGGCGGCACGACTCCGGTTTTGAACTTCAACGCCGACAAGGGCACTTCCGGTCTCACCTGTGCGCTGGAAGGCACGCTCACCTTCAACACCGCCACCTCGATCAACCTGAACGGAACCGGCACCTATCGTATCGGCACCAACTCGGCAGTTGCCACCAACGTCCTTTCTCTCGCGGGTTCCGGCGCGCTCACCATCACCGGTGCCGCTCCATCCACCATCCTTCAGATGAGCGGCTCGGCGACGACTGGCGGTGGATCAATCAACTCGTCCTACACCGGTGATGTCACCCTTTCCTCCTGCGTTCTCCAATTCAACAAGAACGCCAACATCCTCGGCACCAACGCCGCAACCACTCAAACGGTCACGGTTCCGAGCGGATCCGCGATGTATTTCGCCCATGGCAACGCCGCCTATAATCATCCCCAGAATTTCGTGGTGAACGGAAACGGAAACTCCAGTGCCGCTTCTTCCAACGCCGCCTTCAACTCCACCGCGCTGGGATTTGGTAACAGCACCGTTGGCGGTCTTGCCCTCGCCTCGGATTCGACCATCCGGGTCACCCTCAATACCGCCAGCGAGGCACGTTTCGTGACCATCACCCGCGGCCTTGTCGGCACCGGCAAGCTCACCAAGACGGGAAATGGCTACCTCCAGCCGTCCGCAAGTTCACCGGCCACCGTCACCTGGGGCGGCACGGCCTACTCGGCCTTCACGGGCGATGTCGAAGTCAAGGAAGGGGTGCTCCAGACTCCCGCCGCCGGCAACGTTCTCGGCTCCAACGCGACGACCACCCAGCGGGTGACGGTCTCGGCCGGCGCCGCCATGAACATTTCCGCAGGCAACAACGCCTGGACCCAGCCGCAGAACTTCATCATCAATGGCGCTGGCACCGGCTACATCGGCAACAACGGGGGCATCGCCGCGCTCGATTCCTATGGGGCCGGTTTTGGCAACAACACCATCCGCACCATCGTCCTCGCAAGCGACGCCTCGGTCTCCGTCAGGCGTGACGCCACCTCCAACGGCCCGCAATACGGACTCAATGTCACGGCGGGATTGGCCGGTCCGGGAAATCTAACCATCGGATCGAACTACGGCCAGCCGATCTCTCCGCTTTATGTGAACGCCGCCTCCGCCGGCTTCGCCGAGTTCCTGGCCTTCAGTGGAAAAGTCGTGATCAACAACGGCATCCTGAACATCGGCAACGTCAACTCGCTGGGAACCTCGACCACGGGTCAGGTCACCCTCAGCGGTCTTGGAACCTTCTCCTCCAGCATCGCCGGTGGCTTGGACCAGGCCTTCTTCGACCGCATCGCCAACCTTTCCACCACCAGCGGCACCCTCGCGCTCGGGGTCGCCAGCGCCAACGACCTCGATTTCACCACCGCGCCTAACGCCCGCCTCGGGGCGATCGCCTCCTACACCTACAGCGGAACCCTCACGCCCGCGGGCGGCACCTATCGTCTCGGCGGTGGCGGCGGCACGCTCACGGTTTCCAGCCCGCTCACCGACGGCAACAGCCTGGTCATCACCGGCGGCGTGGTCCTCACCAACCCAGCCAACGACTTCACCGGCGGCATCACCATCGCCGGCAACAACACCGGCCTCGGACAGGGTGCCACCCTGAGCCTGACGGGAGGCATCGGTTCCTTGCCCACCAATGCGATCGGCTTCAGCGGCGCGGGCGGAACCTTCGCCTACACCGGAGCTCCCGACGGCGCCATCCAATCCCTCGGTGGCCTGGCCTTCACCACCGGCCATGCCACGGTCTCGTCCACCTACGGGACTAGCGGAAACTCCGGGATCTCTTACACCTCGCTGACGCGCGTCGCCGGGGCCACCGGGAATTTCGCCACGGCGAACAGCACCAGCGGTGTCACCGCGGATTCCGCCACCGACTTCATCACCGCGGGAGCCACCGCGGTCATGGCCGACGGTCTTAAAGTGCAATTCGGTGGCACCGCAGTCCCAGCCGGCTTGATCGCCGGAACCCAGTATTTCGTCATCAGCGCCTCGGGCAACACCTATCAGGTTTCCACCACCCTGGGCGGACTGCCGATCGATCTCACGAGCAACGGAACAGCAGTCACCCAGACGGTGATCGGCACCAACGGCACGCTCAATAAAATCTCGGTCGCCGGCCTCGCCACCGGTTTCGTGAACAAGGGCGTCTTCTTCGGGGATTTCAACTATGCCTACAACGACGCCGCCGGCTTCCTCCGGACGCCGGCTTACGGCACGGATCCTGGCTTCGTGACCAGTGCCGCCACCACCTCGGTGGCGAGCGCCACCCACCAGAACATCAGCGGCGCCCTCAGCGCGCAAAACACCGCCACGTTCACCACCCTCAAGATTGCCGGAACCTTCGGCGTCACCCTCGCGACCGATCAGGTGATGACCGTGGACGGCATCCTGAAAAGCGGCAGCAGCGCCGGCACGATTTCGGGCGCGGGAACCCTCGCCGGCATCAAGGCCTCCGCTGGATCGGAAATGGTGATTCGTCCATATTCTTCCGGCGACGCGCTCACCATCAGCACGCCGGTCCTCG
>JBEDKU010000440.1:0-2642 GCA_041172045.1 Verrucomicrobiota bacterium
AGCCTGGAGTGCCTTCACCAGGCGGAGCTTCTGTTCCGGCGCGACGCGGGCGAAGACGGCGGTGCGGTTGGCGATTTCCGGCAGATCCACGTCGGAAATCTTCTCGAGCTCGTGGCCTGATAGAGCGAGGAGCTTCCCATCCTTCTCGCTGCCCTTCAGCCCGATCTGCGAGGCGACGGCGCGGGCGGTGACCAGGTGGTCACCGGTGATCATCTTCACGGCGATGCCCGCCCGCTGGCACCGATCCACGGCGGACACGGCCTCGGGACGCGGCGGATCCATCATCCCCTGGATTCCCAAAAACGTGAGCTGTTCCGCGACATGGGCGTGCTCGAGCCTGTCATGGTCCGCCTCCATCCGGCGGCGCGCGAAGCCGAGCACCCGCAGCCCCCGCGCCGCCATCGCTTCCGCGGCCGCGAGCACCGCGTCCGTATCGAGTTCAACGACCGAGCCATCGTCGCCGAGCGCGTCGGCACACCGATCTAGCAGACGTTCGAGCGCGCCGACCTTGTAAATCACCCGGCCCGGCCGCGAGTCGTGCAGAGTGGCGCGGAACATGTGCCCGGACTCGAAAGGGATGCTGTCCAACAACGGCGAAGCCCGCTGCGCGTCGGCGTGGACCAGCCCGCCCTTTCCGGCCGCCACGAGCAGGGCGGCCTCGGTCGGATCTCCCTGCACCGCGCGCCGCCCGTCCTCGTGGAGGATCAGCGAGTCATTGCAGAGCACCCCGGCGAGCAGGCACTCGGCGAGCGCGGGATGTTCCGCCACGGTCATGGGCGCGCCATTGAGGCGGAGTTCGCCTGCGGGATCATAGCCGGTGCCGGTGACCTCATAGACTCCCCCCCCCGCGAGGATTTCCCGCACGGTCATCTGGTTTTCCGTGAGCGTGCCGGTCTTGTCCGAGCAGATCACGGTCGTGCTGCCGAGCGTCTCCACCGCGGGCAGCTTGCGGATGATCGCCCGGCGCTTCGCCATCCGTGAGACGCCGATCGCGAGCACGATGGTGACGGCGGCGGGAAGTCCCTCGGGGACCGCGCCAACCGCCAGCGCCACCGCCGCCATGAACATTTCCTCGGGTGGGTTCCCTCGCGCGATGCCAAGCGCGAAGGTGACCGCCGCCAGCGCCAGAATCACCCGTAGCAGCAGGTTGCTGAACCGCGCGATCTTCAGGGTCAGCGGCGTGGACATGTCCACCGCGCTGGAGATGAGCCGGGCGATGCGCCCCGTTTCGGTCTGATCACCGATGCCCCAGACGAGGCACTCCGCCTGCCCGGCGGTGACGAGCGTACCGGCGTAGGCGAGATTCTTTCGCTCCGCCAGAATTGTATCCGGGGCGAGCGGATCCGGATGTTTTGCGACCGGCAGCGACTCGCCGGTGAGCGCGGATTCGTCCACATGCAGGTTCCGCACCTGGAAGAGCCGCAAATCGGCGGGAACCCGGTCGCCTGCCTGAAGCAGCACGACATCACCCGGAGCCAGATCCACGGAGGGAATCCTCAGCTTGCGTCCGTCGCGCCGCACGGTGGCCTCCGTGGTCACCATCCGGCTGAGCGCCTCGATGGACCTCTCCGCCTTGGACTCCTGGAGATAACCGACCACCGCGTTGATCATCACCACTCCGAAGATCACGGCGGAATCCACCCACTCGCCGAGCAGCGCGGTGACCGCCACAGCGAGCAACAGAATGTAAACAAGCGGCTGGTTGAACTGTTGGAGAAACCTCATCCAACCCGGTTTACCGCGATGCGGAGTGACGCGGTTCGGGCCGAATTCGCGCTGTCGCCGGGCGGCCTCCTCCGCGGATAGGCCGCGGGTCGGATTCACGTTGAGGAACTCCATCGCCTCGTCCAGCGGAAGTTGGTGCCAAGCGCGATCGGCCGTCTTTTTCATGATTTCAACCGCTGTTGGAGCGGTGGCTCAGGGTTCCGCAGACGGGTGGATCAGAAGCAGCGGCCGCTGACTCCGCTCCAGCACCTTTTGGGCGACAGAACCTAGCAGCACCTTCGACAACCCGGAAAATCCGCGGGTGCCGGTGCAGATCGCATCCGCGGCGCAGCGCTCCGCCGCCTCGCAGATGCCGTTGGCCGGTTCGGCGTGTTCGACCACCTCGGCGACGGTTTGAATGCCAAGCACCACCGACTCGGCGGGGATCAGCGCCCGCAGCCTGCGCATGCAGGTCTCCTTGAATTTGGTGTGCCGGGCGATGAACGCCTGATTCACCGAGCCACGCAGGTATTCCCCGCCCGGTAGCTCGTGCGGGTGGATCACGTGAACCAGATGCAGCGTGCCGCCCGCGCGCAGCAGCGTGTAGGCGTGCGGGATCGCGTGATTGCCGAGGACGGAGAAATCCGTCGCCACCAGCACCCGCCGCATGGGCGGGGCGATGCCCGCGGTCCTCGCTTTCTTCGTGGTCAGTGGCACCACCACCACGCTCATCTCCGCGGAGTGAAGCAATCCGCTAGAAACCGACAAGTGCCACAGACGCTCGAAGCCACGGTATTGATGCGAGCCGACGACGATGAGATCCGCCTTCTCCTCGCGGGCCATGTTCGCCAGCGGAACGTCGGGAGCCCCCCATTCCGGCACGACCCGCATGCGGAAATCGGACGATCCCAGCAGTTCCTTCACCCGCGCCTTGAGGT
>JBEDKU010000441.1:0-3414 GCA_041172045.1 Verrucomicrobiota bacterium
ACCCGGGATGCGATGGTGAAAAAGGGCATTCCCGCCGAAAAAATCGTGGATACCGGCTTCCCGGTGAATCCGGCATTCTCCGAGCTGACACCGCTGGATGCTTCCGCCGACTGCGATCCCTTCCGGATTCTTTATTTCCCGACGGCGAAGCTGCCCTTCGTCCGCCGTCATGGTCGCGCCTTGCTGGATGCCTCGCCGCAGGTCCGGCTCACCATCATCCTCGGGCGGAATGTCCGCCTGCTTTATTCCCGCGCCCGCGAAATCCAGAAGGCCTACCCCGGCCGCGTCCGGCTCATCGGCTGGACCCGGCGGGTTCCCCAGTTTCTCAACAACCACCACCTCGTCGTCGGCAAGGCCGGCGGGGCCACCGTGCATGAAGCCATCGCCGCTCGCTGCCCGATGCTCATCCACCACCTCGTCCCCGGGCAGGAGGAGGGAAATCTGCGCCTGCTGGAAATCATCGGCGGCGGCCACCTCGCCGAGACGCCCGCCGCCCTCACCCGCAGCGTTGCCGGACTGCTCGCGGACCACGCCGCCGGCTGGCGCACCATGAAGAACGCGCTCGCCCGCCACAACCGCAACGGCGGTGCCATCACCGCCGCACGCTTTATCATCCACGAAATCTCAAATCCCACCCCATGACCTTCCTTTTCGATCTTGGCCGCGTACTGCTCGATTTTAATTTCGAGCCATCGTTAGAGCGCTTGTTTCCTCCCGGCACCACCGATTCCGCCGCACGGATGGAGCGCCTGATGGAGCGCAAGGACGAGTTCGAAGCGGGCAGGATCGACGTGGAAAGTTACGTCACCTGGGCGCTCGAAATTCTCGATACCGATGTCACGCCGGACGAATTCCGCCACGCCTGGCGGCAGATCTTCACCCGCCACGAGCCGATGTGGGAGACCGTGCGCAAGCTCGCCGCCGAAGGTCACCGGCTGATCCTGTTCTCCAACACCAACGCGATCCATTGCCCGTGGGTGTTCGAGGAGTTCCCCGAGTTCTCGCTTTTCCCCGAGGCGGTGCTCTCCTATCAGACCGGGTTCGTCAAGCCGGAGCCGGAGATCTATCATTACGCCATCCGCGAGCACGGACTCATTCCCGAGGAGACGCTCTACATCGACGACCTCCCGCAAAACATCGCCACCGGCCGCGAGCTCGGCTTCCGCACCTGGCAATACGACATGAAAGATCACGCCGCCTTCGAAACCTGGCTCGCCTCCCATCTAAAATCAAAAATCTAAAATTCAGAATTTCACCCATGTCCACCCTCACCATCGCCGGGCGCGAATTCAGCTCCCGCCTTTTCCTCGGCACCGGCAAGTTCCCGTCGAACGAAGCCATGCGCGACGCGCTCGCCGCCAGTGGCGCGCAGATCGTCACCGTCGCCCTCCGCCGCGCCGACCTCAGCGGTAAAAACGATCCTTACGCCAATATCCTCGAATTCATCGATCCCGAGAAATACCTGTTACTTCCCAACACCAGCGGCGCCATGAACGCGGAGGAAGCCGTGCGCCTCGCCCGCCTCGCCGCCGCCGCCGGACTGCCCAAGTGGATCAAACTCGAAATCCACCCGGATCCCACCTACCTATTGCCCGACCCGATCGAAACGCTCAAGGCCGCGGAAATCCTCGTTAAGGAAGGCTTCACCGTCCTGCCCTACATCAACGCCGACCCGGTGCTCGCCAAGCGCCTCCAGGAAGCCGGCACCGCCACCGTCATGCCGCTCGGCGCGCCCATCGGCTCGAACCGCGGCGTCGTCACCCGCGACCAGATCCGCATCATCATCGAGCAGGCCATCGTCCCCGTCATCGTGGACGCCGGACTCGGCGCGCCCAGCCACGCCGCCGAAGCCATGGAACTCGGCGCGGACGCCGTGCTCATCAACACCGCCATCGCCATCGCCAGCGATCCCGTGCGCATGGCCATCGCCTTCAAACAAGCGGTGGAAGCCGGTCGCGAGGCTTATGAGTTAGGTCTGCCGGAGCCATCCGACCACGCCCACGCCACCAGCCCGCTGACCGGATTCCTCGGCTAACTCCCCATCATCATGAAAATCTCCCTCTACACCGGCGGCTTCGTCCAAACCAACGGCTATCTCGTCGAAACCCCGGACGGCAACCTGCTCATCGACGCGCCGGAAGGCATCGCCGACTGGATCACCCGGCGCGGCGTGCGGGTGGACGACGTGCTGCTCACCCACCAGCACTACGACCACGTGATGGACGCCGCCGCGCTCCAGGCGCTCGGCTGTCGGTTGCATGCCTTTGCGGATTATTCCAAGGACCTGACGCTGGAATCCGCCGCCCGCGCGTGGGGCATGCCGATCTCGGTGCCGCCCTATCAGATCGACGGTTTGTTTGACATGGCCAAGCCGCTGCGCATCGCCGGGTTGGAGATTTCGCTCGCCCACATTCCCGGGCACGCGCTCGACAGCGTGACCTTCCATCTGGTGGATCACGGCGTCGTTTTCTCGGGCGACACGCTCTTCGCCGGCTCCATCGGACGCACGGATCTGCCGGGCGGAAGCACCACGCAATTGCTCGATGGCATCGCCCGCCACCTCATGATCCTGCCGCCGGAAACGAAGGTTTTTTCCGGTCACGGACCCTCCACGAGCATCGGCGAAGAGGCCAGGGAGAATCCGTATCTCGATTGAGAGTCAGAGTTGGAAACTGTCCTCGGCGGGGGTCGCGCCCAGCGAGATCTGGACCTCGCCGTTGGCGGATAGATGGGTGAGACAGTGATAGACGTCCTCGGGATCCGCGTCGGTCTCGGTGGCGATTTCCCCGGCGGTCTTGGCCGTGGCGGTGAGGTGGCCGCGGACCTTGTTGAGGGTTTCCAGGAAGGCTCCGGCGGCTTTTTTCCCCGCTTCAACGCCTGGTTGATGATAGGCGTTGATGTTCACGAGCGAGGCGTAAAAGGAAACGGTACGCTCGAACAGGGCGATGAGCAGGCCGAGGTGGAACGGCGTGACCTCCGGCAGCGAGAGGGTGACCGACTTGCGGCCGGCGGCGTGCAGCGCCTTGCGGGTGCCTCGCAGGAACCCTTGCAGATAGTCGGCGGTGCTGGTGCCGGGATCCACCTCGATGCTGTGGCCGGTGCGGCCTTTTCTCACTTCGATGAAGGTGGCGAAGAAGTTGTTCACCCCATCGCGGAGTTGTTGCACATAGGCGTGCTGGTCGGTGGAACCCTTGTTGCCGTAAACGGCGATGCCTTGGTTGACGGCCTTGCCGTCGAGATCGAGTTCCTTTCCTAACGACTCCATGACAAGCTGTTGGAGGTATTTGGAGAACAGCACGAGCGAGTCCTTGTAGGGCAGGACGACCATGTCCTTTTCGCCTTTGCCGTTAGTGGCATGGTGCCAGGCGAGGGCGAGTTGCATGGCGGCGTTTTTGGAAACGTCCTGCTTGCGGG